>JAGQPK010001132.1 GCA_020426755.1 Planctomycetales bacterium | reverse complement strand
GATGACCGGTGAACCACCAACGCGTTGAATGGCCGGCATTACATCGCGCCGATCACGAATGAAGGCGGTTTCTGGAATGCCAATATGATGCCGGCTGAGAATCTGCAGAGCGCGCAGCTTGTCGCGCGAGTTGGCGATGCCGGTTGATGAGTTGGCGCAAAAAATGTCCATCTGCTCGAACTGACGAACGACGGCCGTTCCGAAGTAAGTGATCGATGCGCCGATGCGGGGAATGACCGCGTCGTAATGGCTAAGATGCTTCGTCGAAAAGAATAGATCAGGTTCGCCTTGCCGTAAGTCGATCGCGAACTTCATCGTGTTGAGGACTTTGACGCGATGGCCGCGCTCCGAGGCTGCTTCGCGCAGACGGCGCGTGCTGTAGCAGTGTGGGTTTCGCGAAAGAATTGCAATCTTCATCGGGTTCATACTCGTCAGTCCATTCTCGTAACAACCCAGCGATAACTCGTCGCCTGGCTTCGATCACTATGGCATCAAGTGAAGTGGGCGGTACTACCAGCTTAAACGCCCGCCGTAGAAGCTTCCGTCGGCATCGACCAAGAAACGGCCCCGCAATGCTTCACGTCCTAACAGCATGCGAAAGCCCATTTTGTGCCGGCTGGCAAGTGTCATTTCAATCGGCCAACGTTGTCCCATCAATTCAACTTCCACCAAGATCACTGGACGCTCGGTCACGTGTCCCGTTGAACTACGTACAGGGCGAAATTCGAGCACCGGCATTTCGATACGAACCGTGTGCCGCGTACTGCGTTGCACCGGCAGGATATCGAATCGGACCCAGTCGACGTCGTGTCGCTGAAAACGTTCAATGTTTGCCGCATGAAGTGAAGACGAACAGGCACCGGTATCCACCTTGGCCTTGATCTTCTTGATCCCCAGTTGGGGCAGCGCCACCCATTCTCGCCAACCGATAACCCTTCGGTCTGACAATAATTGGGCCGCAACCTTTTTCGACTTTTCCATCAATCGTTACCGTCTACTTGGCCGTACTTCGTTGTTCTGCCGGCCAATGGACATCGGCTTGAAAACGTTCCATCATGAGTTCGAGCGGACCGCGCTCACACCGATCGTGAGCGACCATGTAATACAAGACTATTTTGGGTCAAGATTCGCGTCGAGATCGTGTGGAGTTACCGCAGACGAGACGCCGGCGGCCGGTACGTCGACCTTGGCAATCCAGAGCAACGCATTCAGGACTGCCTTGCGAAAGTTCTCGTCACCCCAGTTGTCATGAAAGTGACCACCAGTGAAGCCGAAGCCACGTCCCCCATCGGGACGCTCAACAGCCCACATCATCGCTTCCGCGCGACCTTTAGCGTCTTGAATATGCTGATAGGGTCCGCGCGGATAGACGTACGGCCCGTTGCGCACTTGGTCACTGGGCGTCGCCACTAGAATCGGGACGAACTTTGTGCCCGCCAGCTCCGCCGGTTCGTTGCCCGCAATGTCGCCGGCAAATCGCATGTTGAAATACCACTCGTCCTTAATCCCGAACGGTTGCACGCCGCGCGTGATCGGATGATCTGGAAACGATTTGAACTCCGGTTCCCAAATCGGATTACAGGAGTACATGTGTTCGTAGTGGCCGCCGATCCAGCGTTTGAACGGGTCGCCAGCTTGCTCGCTCACGACCTCCACACCGTAGTGCATGAAGCCCAATCCAACACCGCGTTTCGCCAGCGTGTCAACCAATTCTAAACGTCGGCCATTCTCCTTAACGACTTCGTGCCCACCGCCACCATCCATGTAAAAAACAACAGCGGCAACATCGTTCAAAATCGATTCATCCTTCGGCCAACCGTTGAGCGAAACCAGTACCTCGACGTCTTTGTGTTCGGCCAGACAGCGCGACAGAAGTTGAACGCCCGCATTAAATTCGTGCATCCGGGGCGGATGCGATGGACGCCCGGCCATCAGTAGAATCTTGGCGGGTTCCGC
>JAGQPK010001131.1 GCA_020426755.1 Planctomycetales bacterium | reverse complement strand
GCCGCATGTGTCGATTCAGGTTCCCGACAGCGAGTTGGAACCGTACGCCGGTAAGCTTGAGGAAACACCGTACGAGCACAAAGACGGCTACAAGCCACATCCCACACCTCACGCCGGTTACGCTGCGATGGTTAGCTTTCTAGATAAAGGCATCGGTGAGATTCTGGAGCTGCTTGACGAGCTGAAGCTGGCGGACAACACGATCGTCATGTTCAGCTCAGACAATGGGCCGACCCATGGCCGCGTCGGCGGCGCTGATTCTCAGTTCTTCCGCAGTGCGGGTCCCCTCCGTGGTTTGAAAGGCAGCGTTTACGAGGGCGGCATCCGCGTGCCTCTCATCGTGCGTTGGCCCAACAAAATCGCAGCCGATTCCCAATCGGATCACGTCAGTGGTTTCCAAGATATCATGCCCACCGTGTTAGAAGCGATTGGTGAGCAACCGCCGGAATCCATCGACGGCATCAGCTTCCTACCGACATTGCTCGGCCAAACCGAACAACAGCAGCAACACGAGTATCTCGTCTGGCACTTTCCTGGTTACGGCGGACAGCAGGCCGTACGCATGGGTGATTGGAAAGGCCTGCGCCGCGATCGATTGCGTAAGAATCCCAAGGCGATCGAGCTGTACAACTTGAGCGAAGACGTTGGCGAACAAAAAAATGTCGCCGCGCAACATCCAGAAGTTGTCGCGCAGATTCGTCAGATCATGACCGACACGCAAGCGCCTTCGGAGAACTTCCCGCTTGTTAAGTAGTTTGCTGTAACGGAGTAGGCAGCATCGATGAACAAAACGCGGCTTGCGGAGCTTCGCGCCACGTATCGCGACGGCCTCCTCGAAAATACTTTGCCGTTTTGGATCCGGCATGCGGTCGATCACGAGTACGGCGGGTATCTCACTGGGCTTGATCATGACGGCCTTGTCATCGAGACGGACAAAGGTATCTGGCAACAAGGTCGCTTTGCTTGGCTGCTGGGCCATCTCCACAATCACCTGGAGCCCAATCCGGAGTGGCTGGAGGTGGCCGCGTCCGGTATCAATTTCCTCCGTCAGCACGGGTTCGATGCAGACGGCCGGATGTGGTTTCAGGTGACGCGCGATGGTCGGCCGTTGCGTAAACGCCGCTACCTATACTCCGAATGCTTCACGATCATGGCCCTGGCCGAGTTCGCTCGCGCGGCAAACGATGAGTCGGCGGCGCGGCAAGCCATTGACTTGTATGAGTTCTACCGCAAGACGCTCACCACGCCCGGCGCACTGCCGCCGAAGTTCACGGAAACGCGACCGCTCAAGAGTATTGGCGTACCGATGATCGAGATCGGTGTCTGTCATGTGCTGCGCGAGACGCTCGGTTACGCTGCGGCCACCGCGTCTATTGATCGCGCCATCACTGAGATCGCAAATGATTTCGTCAAGGACGAACTAAGAGTCGTGATGGAGTCGGTGGAACCTGACGGCGCAATCTCCAATCACTTCGACGGACGGACACTGAATCCTGGACATGCGATCGAAGCGGCCTGGTTCATCATGCGGGAAGGCATCGAACGTGATCGAGACGATTACAAACGGCTCGGCTGCCGCATGCTCGATTACATGTGGGAACGAGGTTGGGACGCGGAGTACGGCGGCATCTTCTACTTCCGTGATTTGCATGACTTGCCGGTGCAAGAATACTGGCACGACATGAAGTTTTGGTGGCCGCACAACGAGGCCATTATTGCCACGTTGATGGCATGGAAGATCACCGGCAACGAATGTTATGCCGCTTGGCACACACTGGTTCACGATTGGGCCTATCAACACTTTCCCGATCCTGAGCACGGCGAATGGTTCGGCTACCTTCATCGCGACGGCAGCATTTCCGTGCGATTGAAAGGAAATCTCTGGAAAGGTGCGTTTCATTTGCCCAGAATGCAGTGGACTTGCTGGCAGCTTTTGGAAGACTAAGTGACCGAGCGCA
>JAGQPK010001130.1 GCA_020426755.1 Planctomycetales bacterium | reverse complement strand
CTCGGGCGCGGTGGCATGGGGATTGTTATGCGAGTGTTTGATCCAGCTCTCAATCGTGAATGCGCGCTGAAAGTGCTGGCACCCGAATTTGGTTCTAGCGGCACCGCACGTGCTCGTTTTTCGCGGGAAGCAAAAAGCGCTGCTGCCGTCGTTCATCCTCATGTTGTCCCGATCCAGACGGTGGATGAACATGACGGCATGCCGTATCTGATCATGCCTGTCGTTGAAGGCCGCAGTTTGCAACAGCAGGTGACACGAAACGGTCCATTGAGCGTCACTGCGACTTTGCGTATTGCGGCCCAGATCGCCGATGGACTTGCCGCAGCGCACCGGCAGGGGCTTGTACACCGCGACATCAAGCCGGCCAATATTCTGTTGGAGAACGGTGTCGAGCGCGTGCAAATCACCGACTTCGGTTTAGCGCGTGCTATTGACGATGCCAGCATGACCCGCAGCGGCGTGATCGCCGGCACGCCGCAATACATGTCACCGGAACAGGCGCATGGCGATGATATCGATCATCGCAGCGATTTGTTCTCACTGGGAAGTGTCATCTACTACATGCTGTCCGGGCGTTCGCCTTTCCGAGCGGACTCCACCATGGGTGTTCTCAACCGAATTTGCAATGACTCGGCTCGCAGTCTGCGAACAATTAACAACGAGGTCCCAGACTGGCTGGATTCGACTGTAATGAAGTTGCTGCAAAAGCAGCCAGACGATCGCTATCAATCGGCGAGCGAAGTGTGCGAAGTGCTCAATGGTTGGTTGGCGCATTTGCAAAACCCAACGACAGTGGCGGCACCCAACGTCGTCGCTCGCAACCCCAGTTCAATCGCCGCGCGGTTCAGCGTGCGACGGAGATTGATTGCTCTCGGTCTAATGCTGGTCGGTGTCGCAGGCTTAGCCACGGTACTTGCACTACAGACGGGCACCGGAACACTGCACATTGAAACGGACATCGACACGAACGTTCCGATTACGATTCGCCAAGATGGTCAAGCGGTTCAGCGGCTGACGGTCTCTAAAGACGGAGCCATCGTGCGCCTGCGATCAGGAAGTTACTTGATCGATCTTGATGCGGGGGACAGTGCGCGAGTGACACTTGACAATCAACTGGTCACCGTGAGTAGGGGCGAAGACACGGTTGCCACGATACGGGAGGTCAGCCAAGACGCGGTCCAAGTCGAGACGCAACAAGAGAGGAACGGAACGCCGGATGATCAAACTAATCACGATTATCTGGTTTGGGAAGATGAGCGTCACGTCAGATTGAATGAACAATTTGCAAAGTCGCTCGAGCTAACTGATAGCGAACGATATGCAATCGATAAACTGCTCAGCGAATACTGGGATTCTTATGTGGGCAATGAACGCTTCGCGTTGCAGACGACAATTCGTGACGAGGGCCGAATACGAGTTGAAGTACTTGCGCGAACGACAGATCGATACCCGATAAGTCTGCATCACAGGCAACTTCGTTCCCAGCAAAGCTTCCGGTCGAAGTTAGATGAGATCATTGACGGTCAAAAGAGAGTTTCGTTGAACGCAATTCCCATTATGCGCGGTGACGAGAAGGACCAGGAGTGGACTGGACACAGACTCCCGTACCCATCCTTACTCGGGTGGGATCCAAGTCAGTTTCCAGTCACCATCGACATCTGGAAGAGTGGCAGCCGGTTTCATTGGAGCGTGACAACGAAAGATGGCAGCTCGTCACTCGACGGTCCGGAGTTGCCGCCTGAATTGCGACACTATTGGACCAATATGTCAAATCACGTATCCCGTCAAGCTTGGCGTGACCTCCACGACGCGTTGCCGCCACGTGGCGTTGTCTTGGTGCATGGAGACGTGAGTGACTGGGATCGCCATCGAGTTGAATCTCGCTGCCGGGCAATGAATTGCAACTACTTGTTCACAGAACAACGATTCCTGGCTGAACCTGAATCGCTATTTCTGTTCT
>JAGQPK010000112.1 GCA_020426755.1 Planctomycetales bacterium | reverse complement strand
CCGCGGTGACACCGATGCCCGAACGATTCGAACGCATCTGATCGGCCTGCTCTTGCTTGCCAGTGAACATCACCTTGATGAACTCATAGCGTCCCGGCCCGGGCAGCCAAACTTGTGGCTGCTCTCCCAGCCATCCCAAGACCGCCGGACCATTGACCGCCGGCAGCGTCGTTAACATCCACGCCGACCACCGCGCCGTAGAATTCGCCTTCAACTCACCCGAGCCGGCATCGACCGCCGCCCAGCCTTCATCCGTATCAAAGGCGATTTCGCCCCCGCCGTCTCCGTCCAAGTCGGCCCAAGCAAGTCGCGCTGGCGGCGTGGCACGAGGTGACACCTGCGTCGCTAATGGACGGACATCCCATTGCCCATCGTCCACCCGCCAAATCTGCAGCGCCCCGTTAGAGCTCACGATCAACTCGGCTTGACCGTCGGCATCCAAATCCGCCACGACGGCTGCTCGCAGATCGACTGCGGCCAAGTCAGCAGGAAGTTCCGCCGCACGGTATCGCCACAGCCGGTCATTCAGATAGAGTTCGTTCGCGCCACCCTCGTTGACGACCAGCAGATCCAAGTCGCGATCGCGGTCAAAATCAAATACGAGTGCCGCGGTCGAGCGCCCCCCCGCGCCGGTCAGCCCATGTTCGACAGCCAGCGGTCGAAAGGTGCCATCCAGGTTGTTACTGAGCAGCTCATTTGGACCGTCGTTGAGCAACAGCAGATCGAGGTCGCCGTCGTGATCCGCGTCAAACATCTGGCAGTCGAGCGTCGGTAGATCCGCTCCGGCCGTGCCTGTCGCGGCGGTTACGTCCTGCCACTTGCCCGCCGACACTTGTCGCCAAAGCTGATTTTCTCCGCGGCGGGCGATGTAGGCGTCGGTCAGCCCGTCGTTGTCGTAGTCGCCCCAAGCAATCGCCGTCGGCTGCGTGATCGCTCGGAAGGCGTGCTCCGATAAGTTGCGATACTGGCCATCGACCAAAGTGAAGACGAGATTCGGCGCTGCGGCATCCGCATAGGCGTTTAACACGACGAAGAGGTTATCACCGCTTTCATCAAGAACCGCCGCGGAAACCGCCATGTCAGCTTGTGAAGCAGGCCCACGCGGCACGTCGGCGGCGCTCTTCCAGGTAAGCGTCCACGGGTCGCCGGCGAAAACCGATCCCGCCGGTGGCGGCACGTCGCTCGGCAGCATACCGTGCAGCGGGGTCAGCTCGGCCTTCGGTCCCATCCGCGTGTACTTGATTTCGGCCAACCGCGCCTGCGGATTGCCATCGAGCCGCTCAAAATCCTCTCGAAACTGCTCCGCCTCCGCAGCTTGCTCCAAACGCATACAGGCTTGAAAGGCCCCGTAGTAGCAACTTCGCAAATAAGGATCGGTCTTCAAGGCCGCACGGTAGTGGCTCAGCGCCGACTCGACTTGCCCTAATTGAAATTCGCATTGCCCCACATAATAAGACGCGTACGCATCCGTCGGATCCGCCTGCGCGACCTTGGCAAACAACTCGCGCGCGGCCTCGGGGTCACCGTTATCTAGACTCAAGATCCCCAAACAGTAATAGGCGCGCAGGTTGTTGGGAGCGGCCCGGATGACGTCCTGCAACAGCGTGATGGCGGCATCGCTGTCTCCTTCCTGGCGTCGGTTGAGCGTCGCGATGGCCAAGTCCACCTTGCCGTCCAGCCAGTCCGGATGCGCTGCGACAAGTTCCTGCAGAACGTCGTGCGCCGCCCCGTAATCGAATTGGCCCATCAACGCCACTGCGCGGTTATGATCACGCACGACCTCCGTCGTGACCGACAGGCCGGTTGTCTCGCCCGCTGACGTACGCGGGTCCGGTGTGCCGCCCGAGGGACGCCGCACACAGCCGTCGCAGCCGGTTAGAAATAGCAATCCGATCATGGTCGCCGTCGCCAAACGCACTGATGTCACCTGCTGACTGATGGATGGTGGAGTTTGAAGTGTTCACCGAGTTGATCCTCAGTTTAAAGCTGCCGGCGGTCCGCGCGTAGCTTGTCTGAGTTGTGCACCGGCCGATCAAGTCGTAGACATTCGCTAGCGGCAGATCTATACTTCGGGAACCCGCAGAGGTAGTGTGTAAGCCCCTCAACTGCGGTCCCCCACATGAATTAAGTGGGGCCCCCGCCAGAAAATGCCCCCCAATCAGCCAACACCATTGATTTCGCTGGGGAAAAAGCCGCGTGAGAGGCCTGTTTACGCGTATCGAAATGTTGCGTACCGGCCGAATTCGGAATACGCTGGAGAATTAAGTGATATCCACCCACGAGCTGGGTTAGCAATGAAAGGGGTACCGTACCATGGGAATCCGACTTCTGATCGCAGACGACCACCAAGTCGTGCGCACAGGTTTGAAGAGCTTGCTTGAGGGAACCGACATCGAGGTCATTGGCGAAGTTGCGGGAGGCGAAGACGCGATTCGTTTGGCGTTCGAGCTGATGCCGGACATCATCGTGCTAGACGTGCGGATGTCCAAGGGCGATGGCTTGACAGCGCTGGGGCGCATCAAGCTAGAAAAACCCGAATTACCCGTGTTAATGCTTTCCACTTACGACAACCCGACTTACGTCGCTCGGTCGGTGGCCTTGGGTGCCAGCGGCTACTTGCTTAAAAGCGTCCCGGCGGAAACCATTATCGACTCGATACGTAAGATAGCGGCCGGTGAGAACATTTGGACGCGCGATGAACTGCGGCGAGTAACCGGTGCTTTGGCAACTCCCCGCATGCCCACGGATGTCGAGATCCCGCTGACGCAGCGTGAAAGCGAAGTGTTGCGGCAACTGGCGCTCGGGCTGACGAACAAAGAAATCGCGATGGCGTTGAGCATCAGCTACGAGACGGTGAAGGAACATGTACAGCACATTCTCCGCAAGGTCGGCGTATCCGACCGAACTCAGGCGGCCGTCTGGGCCGTCCGTCGCGGCTTGGTTTAAGCGACTGAGTTGGCTCGGTGCATTCGTCCCACTGATCATGACGCTCGCCTCATGCTGGCCGGCGTCGGCAGTGATGGGCGCCGAGGTGATCTATGTCAAGCTGCTGGTTGACGAGGAAGAGCGCACAATTCCTCAGGCCTGGCAGGCTCGGCTGCAGAGTCGCTTAGACGCCGCATCTCAGATCATCAACGAGTATGCAAACGTGCATTTCGTTGCCGAGTGCTTCGACACTTGGCAGTCCGACAATCGCTTGACGGATTTGGGGCGTACCCTGGCGGAGTTCGAACACGAAGTCGATCCGCACCCCGCCCAAATTGCGATTGGTTTCTCGAGCCAATACCGATTCACGCGCGGCATCAACGGTTTGGGTGGCACACGCGGCCCCTTGCGGCGGCACATCTTGCTGCGAGAAAGTTCGCCGAACACGCGTGAGCCGGAGCGGCTAGAGGCATTGGTTCATGAGCTCGGTCACTTCCTCGGGGCAGCTCATTCAGGCAATGGACTATCGGTGATGCGACCCGTGATTGGGGACGGCTTGGCGCGCAGGCCCGGTTACCACATTTCGTTTGATCCCCACAACGCCAAGATCATTCAATGGGTGGGCACCGAAGTTAGCACGTTGGGCGTGCGTCGTTATGATCAGCTTTCCCATCGCACGATGCAGCGGATGTTGGCCGAATACGAACAGCTTGATCGCGAACTGCCGAAAGATCCCGCCGCGAAATACTTCATTAAAATGATCCGCACGCGGTTGCAAGCGACCTCCAGGAAATGAGCTCGCCCAGTCTGGGCTACTACTCGCTCTCCAGCGGCATACTGGCTAAATTTGTGGATTCGACCTGCGGCGCACAGAACGGTCGCACCGCGAGAGAGTCATGCGAATACTCAACTAAGCCAAGCTGCGGATATCTGGCTAAACCGTCCGATATCCGGCAGATCGCCGAGGAGCCCCGATGCCCACATTCTCACCGGAAATGGTCACGCGAGTTGAAACGACGGGCGTAATCGCGGTGCTGGTAATTGACGATGCGGACCAGGCGGTACCGGTCGCCCGTGCCTTGCTGGCCGGCGGTGTCGACGCGATGGAGTTGACGTTGCGCACTCCTGCGGCGCTCGAAGCCCTGCGACGGATTCGAGCCGAGGTGCCGGAAATGCTCGCGGGTATCGGCACCATTCTGACCGTCCAGCAGGTTGACGAGGTCGTTGCGGCAGGCGCGGCCTTTGGCGTTTCGCCGGGCACCAATCCTCGCGTCATCAACGCGGCACGACAACAGCAGCTCCCCTTCGCGCCAGGCATCGTCACGCCGTCCGACATCGAGCAAGCTTTGGAACTCGACTGTCGGCTGCTTAAGTTCTTTCCGGCCGAACCGAGCGGCGGCCTGAGCTACCTCCGTAGCATTGCAGCACCCTTTGCGCACTTGGGCGTCCGTTATGTACCACTCGGTGGCGTCAACACGGAGAATCTCACGGCCTACCTCAGCGAACCGGCGGTACTGGCTGTCGGCGGTTCCTGGCTGGCACCGCGCGATCTGATTCAAGCACAGAACTGGGGCGAAATCGAACGTCGTGCAAGTGACGCCAAACGTCAGGCGATCGCCGTCCGCGGCTGATCATCAAGTTCGCCGTTTTGTCACGCCATTGGCTTTGGCAAAGAACCGTGGCTAGCGCCAACACGGCGAACTCACTCCAGCGAAAATTAACCCAACGGGAGATACTCTCATGTCGACAATCGTGACTTTCGGCGAGGTCATGGGGCGGCTGAATCCGCCGGGGTTTCAGCGTCTGCGGCAATGCTTGCCCGGTTCGCTGCAACTAACCTTCGCAGGGGCAGAGGCAAACGTCGCCGTCTCGTTGGCGCTGCTCGGTGGCCAATCGCGATTTGTGACGGCTTTACCGCAGAATCCGTTGGCCGACGCCTGCATCTCGACACTGCGCGGACTGGGCGTCGACACGCGCTCGATCGTGCGCACGGACGAAGGCCGCTTGGGACTTTATTTTGTCGAGGCCGGCGCGAATCAGCGAGCCAGCCAAGTGGTGTACGATCGCGCAGGCAGCTCAATCAGTTTGGCACCGGCCACCGCGTATGCCTGGCGTGAGATCCTGGCGGATGCGGCTTGGCTTCACTTGACCGGTATCACTCCTTCGATTTCCGAAGCCGCTGCCGCCAGCACCCTCGCTGCCGCTCAGACCGCGAAGGAACTGGGCCTGGTTGTGTCTTGCGACCTGAATTTCCGCGCAAAGCTATGGCGCTGGCGAGCGGGTGTGAAGCCCAAGGAATTGGCCGAGCAAACGATGCGTCAACTGTTGCCGCTGGTTGATCTGGTTGTCGCCAACGAAGCCGACTGCAGCGACGTGCTCCAGATCCGCGCCGAAGGAACGGATGTCGACGCCGGTCAACTCTCGGTCGACCGTTATCCTCAAGTGGCCGAACAGTTGATTCAACAGTTTCCCAACGTCAGCCGTGTCGCCATCACGCTGCGTGAAAGCCATTCCGCATCCCACAACGACTGGGGCGGCATGCTTTACGAACGTGACAACAGCCACGCCTATTTTGCTCCGATGTCAGACGGCGAGTATTCGCCGTACCCCATTAAAAACATGGTAGACCGCGTGGGTGCTGGCGACTCATTCGCGGCCGGATTGATCTTCGCGCTGACGACGCCCGAACTGTCCGATCCGCACACCGCCCTGCAATTTGCCGTCGCCGCGTCGTGCCTAGCCCATTCGATCGAGGGAGATTTCAACTACAGCACGCGTGGCGAAATTGAGGCGTTGATGGGTGGTTCGACAGCCGGGCGAGTGATTCGCTAATACGCATGGCAACCACCTCCACCAACCCACCCCGCCACCAGCCTTGGCGGAAGCGAATTGCCCTGGGCGGACTCGCCCTCCTATTGGGTGCGATTCTCGTGCTAGGTCTCAAACCGTCGCACACCACCTCGCAATTGGCCGACACAATACAGACCTGCGGTCACTTTGCATTCTTCGGCCTATTGGCCGTACTGACGGCCGTGTGCCTGCCGGCGGTCGTCCCGAATTGGCGGCGACACGCAGCGCGTTCCTACGCCGCCGGCTTCGCTTTTTCGGTGTTGATCGGCTCGACGCTTGAGGGCCTGCAAGCGCTCACCCCGACCCGCACGCCCAGTTGGGATGATCTGATTCAAGACGCCTTCGGTGCACTAGCAGGTGTCAGCTTGTTGGCACTTGTCGACCGCGCCACGCCTGATCGAGGCATGCCACGTAGATTGCTAATCGCCGCACTGCCGACCTTCTTGGTGATGCTGGTCCTGGGTGGGCTGCCACTGGGTCTCTGTCTGCTCGACTACTACCAAAGAAATCAAGCCTTCCCACAGTTGCATGTCTTCAACGACGCTTGGAGCGGACGCTTCTTGTGGAAGGACGAGTCCGTCGAAGTGACCCCATCCGCGCCACCTGCCGGATGGCCGGGGGACGCCGGTCACGACATCGCGGACGTGCTGATTCCCGTGGGCGAGAAGTATCCGGGGGTTGGCTTTAGCGAACCGGTCCCAAACTGGAATGGCTACGATGCATTCGCCTTCGACTGTTTAAATGCCGGCGACGCAGTGACGATGGCGATGCGGATTCACGACTTCGCCCACAACGACGACATGAACGATCGGTACAACCGCGTACTGGAGATCGCGCCCGGATTCCAAACGATTCGGATCGCGATCACCGAAATTCAAACCGCGCCCCGTAACCGGCATCTCGACATCACCAGCATCGAAGGCTTCAAACTCTTCGCGCTGAAACCAACCCAACCGCTCCACCTGTATCTGGGCAATTTTCGCTTGGAAAAACGATAGGAGTGGGGTGCGAACGGGCAGCCATCGCTTTCGTCTTTGGAGTGCGATCGCGCAGCTATCGCGCCTGGTTTTGGAGTGCGATCGCGCAGCTATCGCTTTTCACAGCGTCCGGAAGGTCGGCAACGACGGACTCCGGCCAACCAACGATGACGAGCATTAGAACGCCGCAAGTCGTTCCATGCGTTGGGCTTCGTTCCAAAGCGGCAGCTGCGAGGCCGTACTCCAAACACTCAGGCCCAGCAACGCGCCGCTGGCGAGAAATCGCGTTTTCGGTTAACATCAGGGTCTGGGCCGATGTCCGGCCGCTCCCTCCCCCTGGCTCATTTTGCCCACCGCGAGCCAAGCGATTAACTCCAATGCCCCACCGCATTCCGTATTTGACACTGTGGTCATTATTCGTCGTAATCACCTTGCTGAGTTGCGTCGCCCCGAGCGGTTCCTCGCCCGTCGTCGGGGCAGAACCAGCGAGCGAGGGGCTCGACTACTTCGAGCAACAGATTCGCCCAGTACTTGCCGAACGTTGCTATTCGTGCCACGCGGCGGATGCGAAAGAACTGCGTGCCGGCTTGCGACTTGATGCGTCATCGGGTTGGCTCGAGGGCGGTGATTCGGGACCGGCGGTCATCCCAGGCCAACCCGATCAAAGCTTGCTCCTGCGAGCGATACGCTACGACGAAGATGTGGCACAGATGCCGCCGGACGCGCCGCTCGCGCCGGAAGTCATCGAACGCTTCCGCATCTGGATCGCCAATGGGGCTGCCGCGCCGGCCGACGGTCTCGTCGCGGTTGCCCAGACGCCTGCCACACCAACGGCCACCAAGCCGCATTGGGCGTTTCAACCGCCACGCGCTGCCGCAATTCCTGTCGCCGCGCAGTCGTCTGATCGCGCCACCACGCGCATCGATCGGCTCATCGAAGCCCGACTCGCCACGATCGGACTTACGCCCCAGGCCGCCGCCGACCGCCGCACACTGATTCGTCGCCTCTACTTCGATTTGACCGGACTGCCGCCCAGCTACGAAGCAGTCTCGACGTTCAGCGGTGCGACCTCACCCACCTGGTACGACGAACTCGTCGAGCAGTTGTTGGCCTCGCCCCGATTTGGAGAACGTTGGGCGCGAATGTGGTTGGATGTCTCGCGTTTCGCAGACACCAAAGGCTATGTGTTCACCGCCGACCGCAACTATCCGGAGGCGTACCGTTATCGCGAGTGGGTCATTCGTTCGTTCAACTCCGATCGACCGCTAGACGAGTTTCTTCAGTGTCAGTTGGCGGCGGACCAATTCCACCCTGACGCACCGGATGATTTAGCGGCCATGGGGTTCCTCACGCTCGGTCGCCGCTTCCTCAACAACATCCACGATATCATTGACGATCGCATCGACGTGACGACGCGTGGCCTAATGGGATTGACCGTGACCTGCGCTCGTTGCCACGACCACAAGTTCGATCCGATTCCGTCGGCCGACTATTATTCGTTGTATGGCGTCTTCGCGAGTTCACAGGAACCGGGTGGTGAACCGTGTGGCCTACGGCTGACGGATAAGCCGGAGCCCACGACTCCCGTCGTATTCTTGCGCGGCCAACCAGGGCGGCCGGGCCCGCAGGTGCCGCGGCAGTTTCTTGAGGCGCTTGCCGGCGAGCAGCGACAGCCTTTTCCGCACGGTAGCGGTCGCCTTGATTTGGCAGCAGCGATTGCTTCGCCAGACAATCCGTTGACCGCGCGCGTGTTCGTGAATCGTGTCTGGGGGCGGCTGTTTGGCAGCTACTTAGTGAATACACCGAGCGATTTCGGCACACGCACGCCGCAACCGCTGCATGCCGATGTACTCGACGACCTGACAGTTGGCTTTCTTCGCAACGGTCAATCACTGAAATGGCTCGTACGTGAAATCGTTACCTCCGCGACCTATCGCCAGTCCTCGGCAGCGAGCGAGGCGGGTGCACGACTCGATCCGGCCAACGAGTACTATGGCCACATGAATCGCAAGCGACTCGATTTCGAGGGCTGGCGTGACGCCATCTTGTCAGTCAGCGGCCAACTCGATGATCGTCAGATTGGCGGCGCATCGGTTGAGATTGCCAACGATACGCCTTCGCCACGTCGGACATTGTACGCTCACATCGATCGCCAAAACGTCCCGTCGCTCTTTCGCGCCTTTGATCTGGCCAGTTCCGACTCGCACGCTCCTAAGCGTTACGAAACAACCGTGCCGCAACAGGCCTTGTACCTGATGAACCATCCCTTTGCGTTGGATGCAGCAGTCGCCACAACGCGCCGATTCGCGCTCGCGGACGCGACGCCGGAAACTCGAGCGACAGATTTATACCGCGGCGTACTGGGACGCGACCCGAGTAACAGAGAATTGTCACTAGCAACGACATTTGCATTAAGTGGCGAGACCGCCAACGATACAGCCTCAACTGGCGATGCTTGGTTCGATATGGCACAGGCATTATTGATGTCGAATGAGTTCTTCTTCGTGGATTGATCCGATGCTGACGAGACGCGAATTGCTGATGCGAAGTGGTATGGGTTTTGGGGCTCTCGCCTGCGCCGACCTGCTGGGCACAACCTCCCCTGCCCTCGCGAGTTCGCTTGATCCCACCGCAGCCAAGGCACCGCAATTTGCGCCCAAAGCCAAGCGAATCATTCATCTCTTCATGAACGGCGGTCCGTCGCACGTCGATACGTTCGATCCCAAGCCCGCCCTGCAACGCTATGCCGGCCAGAATCTGCCGATGCAGAATCTCCGCACCGAACGCAAAACGGGCGCCGCGTTCCCCTGCCCTTATCGCTTCCGCAAGTATGGTGACAGCGGCATCGATGTAAGCGAGATCTTCCCGCATGTCGCGAGTTGCGTGGACGACATGGTTGTCGTCCGGTCGATGCACGCGGATGTGCCCAATCACGAACCGTCGCTCCTATTGATGAACTGCGGAGAAAGTCGCCAGGTGCGTCCCAGTATGGGCAGTTGGCTGACGTACGGTCTCGGATCGGAAAACGCCAACCTGCCTTCCTTCGTCGCGATGTGTCCCGGCGGCTACCCAATCCAAGAGTCGCAGAATTGGCAGTCGGGCTTCTTGCCTGGCATCTTTCAGGGCACCTACGTCGATACGCAACACGAAGAAATTGACAAACTGATTGCGAACATTCGCAATCCGCGTTTGAGCCGCGATCGACAGTTGCGGCAATTGAATCTATTGCGTGAGCTGAATGCCGATCATGCTCGACAACGTGATCATGATCCACAGCTCGAATCACGCATTCAGTCGTTTGAATTAGCATTCCGCATGCAGACGGAAGCGGCCGAGGCGTTTGACGTGTCGCGCGAATCGGAGTCGGTTCGCAAACTGTACGGAGGCGGAGTACAAGCCCGGCAGATTCTCATCGCCAGACGTCTCGTCGAACGAGGCGTGCGTTTCGTGCAAGTTTGGCATGGCGCCGGGCAGCCTTGGGACAACCACGACGATATTGAAGTGAACCATCGGCGGTTAGCACAGCAGTGCGATCGCGCAATCGGCGCTTTGCTCACCGACCTCAAACAACGCGGCATGCTGGAAGACACACTCGTAATTTGGGGCGGCGAGTTCGGACGCACGCCGACCGTCGAACTGCCGCAGAAAGGTGCCAACGCCGGCAAGATTAATGGTCGCGATCACAATCACCATGGCTTCACGATGTGGATGGCAGGCGGCGGAGTTCGCGCCGGCTCAATCTACGGTGCGACCGACGAATTCGGTTTTCGCGCCGTGGAGAACCGGGTCCACGTCCATGACCTGCACGCCACGATTCTCAAGCTGATGGGCTTCGATCACGAACAGCTCACCTATCGCTACGCCGGCCGCGATTTCCGCTTAACCGATGTGCACGGCAATGTTGTCGACGCATTGATTGGCTAGTTCGCCGCCAGGCATTCGCCACGGTTCTAGTTCCCCGAAAG
>JAGQPK010001129.1 GCA_020426755.1 Planctomycetales bacterium | reverse complement strand
GGGAGGGGGAACTGCGTGTCTCGTATCCCGAAATCACAACTGAGTACCATTGGGCGTTAGCCCGTTAGCCGCGGTTCTCGTCACTGTCGGACCCCGCGTCGAGTAAAACCGACGCTAACGCATTGCGGCGAACTACCGTCGCGACAGGGCAAACTACAGTCGCGACAGTCTGACCTAGGGACGCGTCGCATCGCCCTATCGGCGACGCAACCCCGCAACGCCCAGCAGGCCGGATAACAGGAGCGTCATGCCGGCAGGTTCGGGTACGAGGCAACTTGGGTCGTTCCCGCTGACGCGACATCGTTCACGCATATTGAAAGCTGCCAGGGCGTCGACTTCGGGGTCGGCGTCGGCTGCTTCCAGCGACACGGTACTGCTACGAATTCCGTAGTACTGATAAGCGCTGTCAAAGACGTACTCGCGCACATAGGCATTCAGTAGGCCTTGTTCACTGCTGCCACCACGATAGACGACGGTTGGTTCGACGCCGTTGAACGTGTACGAAGGTTCGCCAGCGCCGGCACCGTTGACGTCAAACGCGACCGTATCAGAAAGCAGCACAAAACTATCGCCGTCCGTGCTGCCCCAGACGCTGTACTCCATCACATCTTGAGCGATATTCGGATCGGTGATGGCACCGCCCTCGTAATGATCCTGGCGCGGGTACAGTCGGAGCGCATCGTAGGCGGCCCCCATATCCCAAATCAGCATCGAGAACGCGTCGTCACCACGATTCGCGACTCCATCGGACAAATCGGTCGTGATGGCGATCGAGTCATAGCTCTGGACAAAGTCGCCTTCCAGTGCATCTCCACCGCCAGCAAATGAGATTCCGCCGAAGGCACCAAGCACGGTGGGGTGAGCGGCGTCGGTCGTCAGTAGATGCGTGCCGAAATGCAGCGAAGTATCCGCTGCGGCCGCAGGCGAAACGCCGGAGTCATACAGCGTTGTGTGCGCGCATAATGCGGGCGAGCTACCGAGCAACGGCAGCAGAAGAGCAACGATACGAAGTGTTTTCATTACGCTCACCTCTAAGTTGTCAGACAGGATGTTTGTAAAGCGATCACAGCGCGGATTATGGAGCTTACTGACGATAGCGTCAAGCAGGTTTAACGGTAAAAGTAGTGGAACAGCTAGCGGGTGCTGGACAAGCGATTCTCGCCCGGTTAGGAAAGGTGCATCTAATACCCACCCGCGTGCGCGAGATGGTCCTCGCTTGCCCGCAGCAATCACTCCACGCAAATTGACCAGAGAGGCTTAACCTCATGAAAAGACCTAGTCAGGCATCGCGCCGCGATTTTCTCAAGACAAGTACCGCAGCGGCGGCTTCGTTTTCCGCACCTTACGTAATCACCTCAGCAGCGCTCGGTAGCTCGGACCGCGCTCCCGCCAGCGACCGCATCGTGATGGGCGGCATTGGTATCGGCAATATGGGACGCGGCGATCAAGGTGCGTTTCTGAATCGTGGCGATGTGCAATATGTGGCCGCCTGCGACGTCCGATCAAAGGTACGTGAGTCCGCGAAGGGCAAGGTCGACGAGAAATACGACAACAAAGACTGCCAGATCTACAACGACTTTCGCGAGCTGTTGGCCCGCGAAGATATTGATGCGGTGCATGTCGCGACGCCCGATCACTGGCATGCGATCATGGTCATTGAAGCATGCCGCCACGGCAAGGACGTTTATTGCCAGAAGCCAGAAACTCGTACATTGCGTGAAGGCCCATTGATGGTCGAAGCCGCGCGACGTTACTCCCGCGTTGTATCTGGCGGCAGCCAACGCGTGTTGGAAGACTACAAGGAGACGGTCAATCGTTGCTGGAGCGGCGAACTGGGGCCGATCAAGTCAATCAACGTGAATGTCGGCCCGCTGTCACAAGAATGCTATCTAACAGCCGAAGACACGCCCTCCGACATTGACTGGGATCTGTGGTTGGGCCCGGCGCCTTGGGCACCGTA
>JAGQPK010001128.1 GCA_020426755.1 Planctomycetales bacterium | reverse complement strand
GTATTGGGAGAAGCGGGTTGCATAGTAACCGGGAGTCAAGGTCGTGCCGTCATTCATTGTCGCGAAGTAGAAATCCAGCGGGGCGTCGGTCGAATTGGCGATCTGATACGGTCCTGCGGCGACGAAGTTCTCGTTTTCATCAAACCAGTAGCCCCTTAAGCCCGTCGTGGTCGCTTGGGCGGCCTCACCAGGATTGAGAGTCAGTTTGTACCAATATGTCGAAGAGTCGATTCGTTGGAGTGCCTCGATCGAATCAATCACCCAGCGGTTGTGAGCGGCGAAGGAAATGAATGCGATGCCATCGACTCGCTTGTTGCCGATGCCTACCAGCGTCTGGCATTCTCCGATACATGCTGGGAACGTAACCTGACTACGCGGCCAGTTTGCTCCGCCGTCTGACGTCAGATACAGCCGATTGACGATGGCCTGTTCGGTGTAGTCGCCGCCATTCGTTGTTTCCGTGTGATAACGGACCAGCAGTTGATTGGCATTTGTGACCGGCTCTTCAAGCAGAAGTCTGGCGAATGTGCCCGATGCGCCAGCGTAGCCTTGATTGCTGATTTCGGGATCTAGATCGACTCGAATCTGTGGGCTGCGGAGCGCCCCCGCCAGATTTCGATGGGCACCTGCAATCGACAGATCGGCGATCAGCTCTGCCTGTGTCTTACCCGGCGGCAGAATGGGCCCGAAGTCCAACTGGCGGAAACCTCCACCAATATCGTCGCCCAATACATAGTCGAACACAAAGACCTTATTCGAGTTGTACACATTGAATGGACCACTATCGATCAGTGCTGGGCGGTTCTCTGTGAACAACCCGTTGGCCGACTTGATTTCCAAAACGACCAATGGATCCGGCTGAGCGGAGAGGCTGACGTTGCCCGTGGTGGAGTCGTAATCAATAATGACGCCCCCGCCAATACGCGATTTCGACTCGGGATTGTCACCCGTTTCCAAGACAAGTGCCGGCAACGGGCGACTGTCGTCAATCCAGATGCTCGAAGACGGGTCCTTAACATCGGTTTCCATGCGGGCCAGCGTTGCGGCGTTCCAGGTAACAAGCGGTTGCGATACATACGACCTGATCGAGCCGATAACGGCGGCCGTTGATACGGAGGTTTCTGTAACCGTTGTTGGATCGATGACGAGTGACGCATCCGCTAGTGTCTCGTTGCTGACGTCCGGACTGGCATAGTTAATAAAGAACTCGACGTGAATCCCCAAGGGAATGGAAGACTGCAACATGTAGTCACCTGAGTCGGCGAAAACCATCGGTGACATCACGACGACGCGGCCGTCGGGATGGGTGTTGGGGCGAATGATCGTGCCGTCCGGCGCAACAATTGCGAGTTCAGCGGTCAGGGCGGGTATTTCACCCGGGAACGTCACGAAGGCGGCAATCGAGTCACCAGCACGGATCGGTCGGGATTCCGCCACGTCGCCTTCCGTGTTCTTGGGCGCCACTGGGATGCGTAGCGAACTCTCGCCTGCATCGCTAGGCTGCTCGAAGCTGGCCTTGCCCTGAAATGTCTGAGTCGTCGCGTTGAAGCTGAAAGTGAGCGAGTCGAAGTCGCCGACCATCAGACGCCGATCTTCCATACGTTCAAACTCAAACGGCCGCGTCGTGCGCTGCCGGACCGTCTTCGGCCTGTTGGAGTTCGTGTTGCCATGCCTTGTCCAGTTGGCGATCCATCGATACATGCGACGTCCTTGCTGAGGTACCACGTTCTAGAACGAATCGATGGATACGCTACCGCCAAAGGAAGGGGCGTGCAATCGTAGTTTCCGCCGTGGGCGATAGCTGGGACACTGCCGCTTTAGAGTGCGATCGCGCAGCTGTCGCTTTCGGGCTGAGCTCGGTGTCCAGCGGCCCGGCAATTTGCCACGTTTTTGGCGGCAATCGGTCGGGCCGTTGGCCCTCTGTCGTTCTTCGCCACGGGGTCCCAGCCCTGCGGACTGG
>JAGQPK010001127.1 GCA_020426755.1 Planctomycetales bacterium | reverse complement strand
AGTCGGCGCCGTCTGCCGTCGTACCGCGTAGTTCGAACACCTTGCGATGTTCCAAACGTTCCGTCCGTCGCGCGGCCCAATTGTATGCGCGGCGCGGGTCGTCAATGTTCGATCCGCTCACCTGCGAGACACCCACGCGTAGCAACGGGTAGCGTTGAGCTGCCTGCTGAGCGAACTGTTCTGCGCCCGGCGTAGCCGGCCACACTTCGAGCACTTGTCGACTGCTCAAGTAAGCATCGCGTAGCGATCCCGCCTCCATTTGCTGCCGCGCACCGTTGAGCAAGCGGTTGCCTTCCGCGAGTAGCTTGGCCTGCCAACCGGCCAGCAGCTGTTCCATGTCACGTCCATACTTTGCGCGTGACCGTTCATACAGTTTGCGCGCCTCTTGGAAGTCGCCGGCCTTGATCAACACGTTAAACTGCGTCTCCAAGACCCGCTGCATATTCGGCACGAGGCCACGTTTGGCCGGCTCGCGTTGATATACCTCGTCCAACAACATCAGCGCACGTTCATAGCCTCCGTCGCGATAGACTGCGCGGGCTTCCGCGTACAGTGCCTGATCCAGCGCGTCCTGTAGACCGTTCGTAGTGGGGTAGTTATCACGGACGAATTTGATGTACTCGAAAGCCTCGTCGAATCGATTCGCATCGAGCTCCTTGCGCGCAGCCGTTAAAACACGATCGCCGAAGGTGACAACCTGCTCAATTCCGGTCCACAGAACATCAATCTCCTCCGTTGGATTCTCTACGAGCCGGACGCGGAGCGCTTCATTAGGCGTCGGATTGGCGGGACGCTTGAACGGTGCGAGTGGCAAGACCTTCAAGACTTGATTCTGATTGGCAGCAGTGAGAGTGATCTCATCGTACGGCTCTTCATCGATGATCCGCTCTTCCTGTGCGAACAACACTGCTCCCGAACTACCGCTCAGCAACAGCGCGGCCAGCATGAACAATGCCAGTAGGCGTGTGCAGCGTGCAGAACAGGAATGCGCACGATCAGCCAACGGCTGACAATCTACTGTCAGACGCTGGGAGTGCGTTCGAGTTTCGAAACCGTTAGCCATCAACTCGCTAGTTACTTGTGAGAGGTACAATGTGCAGCGTGCCATCGCCGCCAGTTACTAAATAGCGGTCGCCTGCAAACGGGACCGGCCCCGAAGACAAAGTTTCGCCGACGTCCACCTGACGTATCGTTTGCCCGTCTGCAAGTTTGATCGACCAGAGCGAACCTGCTTGCGAGGTAAGAGTAACTTGCCCGCCATCGACGACCGGTTGCCCCACAACGGGACCTTGGGACGCTGCCACGTCGAAACGAACGCTGGCGGCATCTAGCCCCAGCAAACGTCCTTGATCCGTCATCACCAGCGCAACATCATTGGCTCGCACCGGTCCCCAGATAACGCGCCCCGGCAGGTCGCTGGCAGCGGCCATTTGGAGACTCTCCGCGTCGTAACGACGCAACACATCCGCTTGTGCACCGCGAACAATCGCGACGATGAAATCATTGATGACTGCGGGCGCCGCGACGAACGGAGCGTCGCTCTGAGTTTGCTGGGATGCTGTCAGATGCGGCTGCGGATCCTGTTCCACGATAATCCGCAACAGGTCTCCTCGGACAGAGGCGACAATCGCCGAATTGCCATGGCTAGCGACGGACGGCGGATACCACTGCAAGTTGGCGCCAGCCGATGTTGCCGGAATAAAGGGAGCGGCCATTGGTTCGCCACTTTCACCGTTGAATAAGCCGATGACCCCGGACGTCAGTGGCAAAAGCAAACCACCTCCGAACGCGGCGGGTTGGTCGTTGCCGACTTGGCCGCCCAGTTCCAGCCGAACGACCTGCAGGGTTGGCTTGGCCCCCAACGTCTCGGTGAGAATCCGATCGCTGCCACCGGCCGGGGAAAACGCGCGATGAGTCGCATCAAGTTCGTAGTTATTAATAAGCGCCGGAAGCTCAGGAT
>JAGQPK010001126.1 GCA_020426755.1 Planctomycetales bacterium | reverse complement strand
TGTCGGCGCAGATACCCATTTCGTCATCGGTGTAGCCCACATCACGGATTACGTTGCGAACCACGTCCGTGTAGTCGACAACCGCCTTCGTCGTGATTTCACCAGCGACAATCGCAATGCCGGTGGTAACCATCGTCTCGCAGGCAACGCGGCTCATGGGATCTTGAGCCAGCAGAGCATCCAGAATGCCATCGGAGATCTGATCGGCAAGCTTGTCGGGATGCCCCATGCTGACGGATTCACTAGTAAACAAGAACTTGCCTCGCGCCACGATCGATCCCCTATCTGTCAATGTACTAACGGTGAGGTAGCTGAACCTACAAACCCTAAACTATAAGCGCTAATTATGCCGCTTGGCAACCGGCTGGCGCACTTAGTGGTGCCGGCAGTAAGGGCAACAGCATCTGCACTGTACGCTGCGTCGCACCTTGATTCAGACGCACGAGCTCGGCGGCTCGTTGCCCCATTTCCTGTCGCCATGCACGATCGGTCAAACCGCGACGCACGAAGGCCTCAAGCTGCTCAGCATCTTGTACGGTGACGGCGGCGTCAGCTTGGTGCATGAGTTGTACGATGTCGCGGAAATTCGTCGTCTGGGGGCCGAACGAGACGGCAGCCCCATAAGCGGCAGGTTCAATCATATTCTGGCCGCCCCGCGACCCCATACTGCCACCCACATACGCCAGATCGGCCGTACCCCACCACGCCCCCAGCTCGCCAATCGTGTCAACCAGCAGGATTCCTTCCGCGGGACGCTCGGGCAAAAGTTCGCTCCGACGTGACCATGGCAGGCCGGACTTCGCGAGAATCTCCGCCACTTCGGCGAAACGTTCCGGATGCCGTGGCACGATCACCATCCGCAGCTCGGGAAAATCTGGAGCCACTCGCCGATAAACTTCGACTAAGATTTCTTCTTCGGGCGGAAACGTACTGCCCGCCAACAAGACCGTTTGCTCAGCAGTGAAGCCCGCCAACTCCTGCAGGGCAACCGTGCGATCGTTCGCCCGATTCGATTCTGCACCGTCAAACTTCAAGGAGCCGGTCACGAGGACTCGTTCCGGACGAGCGCCCAACGCTTTGAACCGAGCGGCATATTCGCGAGTCTGCGCACCAATCCGATCGACTCGTGCAAACGTCGCGTTCAGCCACGCGCGAATTCGTCGATACCCCCGAAAACTGCGTGGACTCAGTCGACCATTGGCGATCGTAACCGGAACGCCCTGCTCCGTGGCGAAATGAATTAAATTCGGCCACACCTCCAGTTCAGCCAAGACGATCGCGTGCGGGCGAACGCGCCGCAGCGCACGTCGCACTGCCCAACTGAAATCAAAGGGGAAGTAGCTGATCTGGGCGAAGTCACTGTATCGCTTGCAAGCCGACTCGTAGCCAGTGCGTGTCGTCGTCGTGATGTAGCAATGCACATCGGGTCGCTCGCGTCGCAGCGCAGCGATCAACGTCCCCAGCAAATTGACTTCTCCCAGACTGACAGCGTGTAGCCAGACAACGACGCGATCGCGCGGGGCTTCCGGTACGTTACCCAACAACTTCTGCGACCAGCCCTGCCGATACTTCGCGTGACGCCACGCACCCCAGAGCCAATAAGGAATCGCCAGCAACGCCAACAGACAGTAGACCGCGTCTCGCAATCGGCTCATGGGAGATCCTTTCCCGGCAACTGAATTCAGAATGACGGATGATTGCCGACTTCCGTGCGCCGCAATCAAGCTCAGCTTGCGGCAAGTTCGCCGAAAGGCGTTAGCCGCGGTTCTCGCGAGTTATTGACGCTCAACGCCGGGACAGAACCGACGCTAACGCGTTTCGGCGACCTCAACGCGTTTCCGCCACCGCGAATTTTTTCTGGCGATTTGGGACGTTAGCGAGACACAGGACTGGTGCCCGTGCGTGTCCAGCTTACGCCCGAGCACGTAGGCAGCAGTTTTTGTATTTCTTGCCACTGCCACACGGAC
>JAGQPK010001125.1 GCA_020426755.1 Planctomycetales bacterium | reverse complement strand
GACCATGGCACTGCATTGGATATCGCATGGCAGGGTGTGGCCAACGCCACGAGTCTCTATTTCGCTATAGAATGGGTTGCTCAGCATTCTGCAGAGGGGCGACATCCTGCGGAGATCTGAAATCTTATGAATTCCACCTAGTTCTCGTTAGTAACGCCATTTTCCAATAGCGTCAAGCACGATAGACTGCGTGCTTATTGACGTACCAACGCGGGGGTACCCCGCGTTAACACATTGACACACACACCCCGTTTAGAAAAAAACTTTCGAATCATATATCGTGCAATCTTTGCGGTAGACAAGTAAGATGTCGGGGTCTGTGAGGTTACGCGCGATAGAAGCGATTGCAGTGTACAGCTACTGTTAGGGGACTTTGGAGGTTGATCAAATGAGACGTTCGTTGTTCGGTTGTGTCCTATTCCTGATCGGCATGACGTCGGTTTCAACATACGGAGCGTTGTCACCTATTGTGGTGAACACCCCGGTTAGCATCAATGTTTATCCAGCTTACGCTCCCCATGGTCCAATTTCGCCCAGCTGGACGGACTACGTTGTAAACGCAATTACGGCGTTAGAAGCAGACGATCCAATCGAAGGTGATCGGAGCGTCGATCCGAGTGGGTATGAGCACGTCAGCGGCCCCGTGTTGCCGACGGAAATGATGTACACAGATTACAATTCGTGGCTCGGCATGGCCGACCCGAACCCCGCCTTCGCTGCCTTGCCCGACGTGTTCGAAGCTGAATTCGGAAATCGTATTCACTTTGGCCTGCACATTAAGTCGGATGGCACCAAGCCGTTTTCGCTGAGCGACATTTCGTGGAAGCTGGACAGCAACGACCTCACGAACTACTTTGATCAGCAGGGCGACTTTTCCGCAGCGAACTATTCGCCCACTCGTGTCGGCATCAACTATGGTCCCGACAACCAGAAGAACACGGGCGACGACGTGATCTACAACAACGGTCAGTCGGGCACGTGGGAAGTTGACGAGTTCATGTATGTCGGCATCGGTGATGGCTTCTTCTCATCCGAACCAGGTGCACTGAATGACCAAGACGATCTGAATCGCACCTTGCGTGACCTGATCGGTGGCTGTGATGTGACCTGCGTCTTCGATCTGCAGGCCATCTACACGCTGAACAACCTCGGTGGAACTCCACTCATCGCTGCGAACTCGGTTGAAATCCAACTGCTGCCCGGCAATGGCGGCGACTTCGACCATGACGGCAAGATTACGTCCGCCGACAAGGATCTGCTGACGCAGATTACCGCGCTGGGCAACAACGACATCCTCTACGACCTGAATGCCGACCTCGTTGTCGATTTCGATGACTTGGAGATTCTCGTACACGACATCGCCGGTACATGGTTTGGCGACGCAAACTGTGACGGTTACTTTGAATCGGGTGACTTGATTCAGGTATTCCAAGCCGGCAAGTACGAGACGGCCGCAGCGGCTGTTTGGTCGCAAGGCGACTTCAATGGCGACGGCGTGTTCGATTCGACCGACTTGGTAGTGGCCATGCAAGACGGCGGTTACGATCAAGGGCTTCGCCCGGCAATCGCCGCGGTTCCCGAACCCGCTTCGGCTTTGCTGGCCTTGCTGGGTATGGGCTTGCTGGCTGTCCGCCGTCGTCGTTAAACCGACGCGGTCCTAGCAGAACTTAAAATTCGACTGGCTCGGTAACGTCGTGGCGTTGCCGAGCCAGTTTCGTTTTACAACACTTAGATCGAAGCAGGTGGTTGGTGATGCGGCAGAACAATGACCCCAATACGAATCGTCTGATGCGGCTAATGCGATGGATCGCCGCTTGCCTCTCCGGCATTGGAGGTCTGATTCAGACGACTGATGCCAGCGAACCAGTTCGCCGTCCGAACGTGATGATCATCCTGGCGGACGATCTTGGCTTTTCCGATTTGGGCTGTTATGGCGGCGAGATTGCGACGCCGAATCTCGATGGACT
>JAGQPK010001124.1 GCA_020426755.1 Planctomycetales bacterium | reverse complement strand
ATAAATCACCGGCCTACCGTCATGTTGTCGCTACGCGACGAATTGTCGGAAGGACTCGCGTCCCTGCGCCTTCGCGCTTCGCTGCGATTTAGTCTTTAACGTAGAGTCGCCATGACGCTCAGACCCGATGGCAGCCTCATTCCAGTGAAGTGTTACCAAAAATCAAACATCCGAAATCAGCATTCATAAATCCTCAAGAGAACCGTGGCCGGCGCCTTTCGGCGAACTTGTAACTTTGCGTCGAACTAATTCGCCTTGCGCAGTGCTTCCAGCGTTTCTTTCATTTCCGCTGCCAAGAAGAAAGATCCGGTCGCGCAGATCAAATGATCCGTCTCGTGCGTCGCGTTGGCAAGTTGCCAAGCGGCAGCAGGGCTGTCTGCGGTCAGGATATCAACGACAGCGCCCTCGGCGGTAGCGATTCGTCGTGCGTGTCTCGCCAGTTCATCCGTCGCCATACTGCGCGGATTTTTGAGATAACGCGTACAGACGATCGTTTCAAATTCCGGTACTAATCGATGTAGCATGCCTGAAACATCTTTGTCACGACTTGCCGCCAGAATGAGCGTCCGCTTGGTTTCGGTGAAGCTTTCGCTGAGCACTTGTACAAGCGCTTGAATCGAAGCGGCATTATGCGCCGTGTCGATGATCACCGTCGGGAGTCGCCTGACAATTTCGATACGAGCTGGACATCGGCCAGTAGCCAGACCAGCGCGGCGCGCATCATCGTCGATCGTGAATCCATGACGCATCAGTTCGTCGCACGCCATCCAAGCCAGTGACGCGTTGGCCGCTTGATGTTGGCCAAGTGCTGCCAGTTGCAGTTTCTCGGCAATGGGCGACTGGCGACCGTTCGAAATGCGTACGAGATCCATCTCGGGTCGCGAATTGTCCAGGCTACTTGGTGCACGATATCGAAAATCGAAATCTCGTCCCAAGCAGGATAATGGCGCTCGGCACTCATCCGCCTTGTCCACAATCACATCAAGTGGCTCTTGTTGCGTCACGCCGGTGATGACAGGAATCTGGGGCTTGATGATGCCGGCTTTCTCACCGGCGATTGCCGCCAATGTGTTTCCCAACTGTCGCATGTGATCGAAGCTGATGCTAGTGATAATGCAAACGACGGGTTGGCAAACGTTTGTTGAATCGAGTCGTCCGCCGAGGCCCACTTCCAAGACCGTCAACTGCACGTCGCGCCGCTGAAAGTGGAGAAACGCCAACGCGGTCGTGATTTCAAAGAACGTGAGCGGTGCCAAACCGTTGGCATCACCTCGTTCGTCGAGCGTCTGAATCGCAGGGCGAATAGCCTCGACAAGTTCAACCAGCTCAGCTTCGCTGCACGGCAAGCCATCGACGGCGAAGCGTTCTTCTAGTCGCAGTAAGTGGGGAGAGGTGTAGCAGCCGACGCGATATCCGGCGGCGCTGGCCATGTTGCTGACGAAGCCGGCCGTCGACCCCTTACCCTTCGTGCCGGCGACATGCACAATCGGCGCGTGGGACTCGGGGTGGCCTAGCTCTGCCAGCAGTTCTCGCATCCGATCGAGCTTGAAAATCGCTGTATGGTGCGGCGCGGCGTCCGTTCGCTCGAAATTGAGACGACCGTAAAGGAACTCAAGCGCCTGTGCGTACTGGCCTTCGGCGTTCAAAATGGCAATCCAAATCAAGACTCCCCCCGAGCCGTAGGGGAAAATGTCGACGGCCCGTGTCGCTCATGGTAGGCAGCGACCGGGCGGAAGTCGAGACGGGCTTGGATTGAGGAACGATGATTTCGGATTGCTAAGTGAGGAATGCAGATTGGCGTAACGACGATTGCAGAGCTCCGATTGAGGAACGACGCAATCCTCATTCAAGAATCCAATATCCGAAAATCAGCATTCATAGATCGCAAGAGAACCGCGGCTGGCGCCTTTCGGCGAACTGTCTCGCGCCGCGGCTGGCGCCTTTCGCGAAACTGTCTTGCGCCGCTG
>JAGQPK010001123.1 GCA_020426755.1 Planctomycetales bacterium | reverse complement strand
TGAAGGATCATTAAAAAAACGAAAGCGAAATGAAGGAAAAGAAGGCACGCGTCGAAGATGCTCTGCATGCGACCCGCGCTGCTGTCGAAGAAGGCATTCTGCCGGGTGGTGGCGTCGCGCTGTTGCGTGCGTCGGGCTCGTGCAAGCCGGCTGCCGAAATGCCGCACGATCAGCAAGTTGGTTACAACATCGTCATTCGCGCTTGCCGCGCTCCGCTGACGATGATCGCGGAGAACGCTGGTCAAGACGGCGGCATCGTGTGCGAAAAGGTCGGCGACCAAAAGGCCAACATGGGCTACAACGCGCTGACCGACACCTACGAAGACCTGGTCTCGGCCGGCGTCATTGACCCGACCAAGGTGACGCGTACCGCCCTGGCCAATGCTGCCAGCGTGGCCACGCTGTTGCTGACCAGCGACGCGTTGATCGCCGAGAAGCCGAAGGATGACAAGGCCAAGAAGGCCGGTCACGGCGGCGACTACGATATGTACTAAACCGGCCCGCCGGGGCCATACGCCCCGGATTGCCGGTTAGTATTCGCGGGCTAGGTCCTGAGACGGACGCAGCCCGCATCCACACGGTTTACACAAGCCCGCTCGCTTCGAGCGGGCTTGTTTTTTGCGCCTTTATTGGCGATGCAGCAGCGACGTTGATTACAATGAACATGCTGG
This sequence comes from Planctomycetales bacterium, assembly GCA_020426755.1. GTDB lineage: Bacteria > Planctomycetota > Planctomycetia > Pirellulales > Pirellulaceae > JAGQPK01. The sequence continues at coordinate 1,248 of JAGQPK010001123.1, read as the reverse complement.
ACCGTAGCGGCGCGCTACGCCTGCTTGACACAACTTCCCTGCCCTTGTCTGCGGAGAGAACACGCATGCGAACGTGTGCTTTGTTGCTCGCGCTGCTGCTACTGCCAGCCGGTCAACTGCTCGCGGCCGACACGCTGCTGCTCAAAAACGGTAGCCAAATCGAAGGGACCATTCTGCGACGTCCCGCCGCGACAGCCAATGGAGATGGGCAATATACGCTACGAATAGATGACGGAACTCTCGTGCTGATTGCCAGTAATCGCGTGGGCCGCGTGCTGGAAGTCTCGCCCGTCGAGCGCCAGTATGATCGCTTGCTACAAGAGATGCCGAACACGGTCCAAGGCCATATCACGATGGCCCAGTGGTGCCACAAGCACGAACTGCGCAAGCAACAGGACTTCCATTGGGAAGAAGTGCTCAAACGGGATGCGGCCAACGTCGATGCGCGGCGTGCGCTCGGCTACACACAGATTCGTGGCGAATGGGTGCGGCCCGACGAATACATGCGATCACGCGGCTACGAGCGTGTCAACGGAACGTGGCAATTGCCTCAACAAGCTGAGGCGCGACAGCGTCAGAATCAGATCGAACTGGCCGAGAAGAAACTACGCAAGGAAATTCGTACCTGGCGTGGCTGGCTTAAAGGTCGCCGCCACGATGAAGCCGTCCAGCGCATCTTGGCGGTCCGCGACCCGTTGGCAGTATCCGGCCTACGCGACCTGCTGCGCTCAGAGCGCGATGCTGACGTAAGGCGACTCTATCTGGATAGCCTCGTGCAGATCAGAACGCCCCTGGCGGTCGACGGACTGGTCGAGACTGCACTGCAGGATGGCGAAGAGGACTTGCGTGTGAAAGCGATCGACGCGTTGCGCGAAAGCGGTGGCCGGCGCGCAATCGGCGCGTTCATCTCAGCCTTGGGCAGCGGGAATACGACGACGATCAACCGTTCCGCCGTCGCGCTGGCGCGTTTGGAAGCCGCCGAGGCCGTGCCGGCTTTGATGGGCGTGCTGGTCACTCGCCACGAAACCGTAGTCGCACCGCCACCCGGCAACATGTCGGCAAGCTTTGGCAATACATCTAGCGGTGGCGCCGGAGTGAATGGCTTCAGTACCGGCGGTGGTCCCAAGCGGATTGTGCAGCACTCCAGGAACAAAGCAGTTCTCGAAGCCCTGATCGCGCTCACAGGCCAAAACTACCAGTATTCCGCCGGCGACTGGAAAACCTGGTACGTCAATAAAAACAGTCTTC
>JAGQPK010001122.1 GCA_020426755.1 Planctomycetales bacterium | reverse complement strand
TGCTTGCCGCCCAGTTCGTGATTATTGAGTTCGTTAATTACCAACAACGCATCAAACGGCGATACCAAACCGTCCGCATTCACATCAAGTCGTGGGTTGTCCAGGCGGTAGTCAATGTCACGAATTTCATCGGGCGACAGATAGCTGAGCCGATTTAGTTCGTTGATCACTAGCAGTGCATCGATCGGTGTCACAAAGCTGTCACGATTCGTGTCCAGATTCGAGAACGCGACAACCGGGCGCTGCTGGATACGATTGACCACGGGCACATCGTCTGGATCCTGGCCGTGATAGCGAGCATCCGCACTCACCGCCCAGCCCGTCGTAATCCAGTAGTTCGCATTCGCATCGACCAAGCCATCGTTGACGCCCGTTACCGTGATCGTTTGCGGCTGATCCCAGTTCGAGGCCGTAAAGATGACTTCTGCGGGACTGACGATACCTTCCGAGGTGTTTGTCGAACTGAGTGGCACAGTGACGTCGGCAGTCGGCTGCGCGGATAAGACAATTTCAAACTGAGCGGTCGCGCCGCCTTCGTCAGTCCACAAGTCACTCGCTGCGTTAACCACAATCTGCGGCAGTGCCACATCATTGTCCCGGTTGATCAGTTGCACATCCGCAGGATTCATACCGTGATAACGGCGATCAGCACTCGTCGCCCACGCCGTGATCACAGCGTAGGCGCGATCGCCATCAACCAAATCGTCGTCCTGCCCCGTGACCACAACGGTTTGCGGTACGTCCCAATTGTCGGGAGTGAACCGCAGGCTGGCCGCTGACAGACGACCTTCCCGCGTCGAGCTGCTGAAGAGTGGCACCAGCACGACGTCCGTGGGTTGAGCCGTCAGCACTACCGTAAACTGTGCCGTGCCGCCGTCTTCCGTTGTCGTCAGATCGCTGGTGGGAGTCACGACGATGCCGGGTTCGGCCGTGCCGCCATCGGTGACCAGTTGCAGATTCTGCAACGTGACCACACTGCTGGTTGATCCGAAACCGATCAGATCGAAGTAAAGCGTCACTGGATCAGCATGTTCGACGTTTGCCAGATCGATTGTGACATTCTGCGGCTGCGACCAATCGACCTGCGTGCCGGATAGCGGTCCGTCAATGGTCACGGCAGACGAGAAGTACGACGAACCGTCTTCCTGCAAGTTCAAGATCGCATCCGTATCGGTCAGGCCATTGGCCACCGGCAGCGCGCTCTCAGCCGTGATTGCGTTGAGCAGTGCGACTTCAAACGCGTCGGGCGGCAGCAGTTGATTTGCCGCCAGGCCGCTCGCATTAACGGTGAACGTCAACTTGACCGCGTTGTCGGGAATCACGAACGTTTGATGCAAGTCGCTCAGCAACCGCGAATCGTCTTCGCTGAGCGTCACCTGCTGATTTTGCATCGCGACGGCGCCGTCGATCGACCAGCCGAAGCCCGCAGCGTTCGGCTCAGTGACAACAAAACCGCCGTTGGTCAGCCCGACACTTGCCCCGACCTGCAGTTGTTCGATCACGTCTTCTGCCAGCAGCACGAATCCGCCGTGCGTGCCTTCATGTCCGTCTGCATGCAAATGTGCCGTCGTGGTGGCGAACGGCGACTCGATGTCGACGAAGGTGGCGGTACGAGCCATCTGCAGCATTGCCACTTCCATGTCAGTCGCAGACTTACGCTGGCCGATCGACAAGGTGGCTGCCATGAGTGCATTCGAATACGAATTCGGATCGAGTTCATTGGCCGTGCGATCCAGCTTGGCTCGTCCGCCTTCCAGCATAAACTCAAAGCCCACGTCGTCGTTGCCGGTCACTTGTTGAGCGAACCCGCCGAACTGTACGGTGAACCCGAGCAAGTGGCCCAGTTCGTGAGCGACAACGGTTTGCAGATCGTAGCGACCGAACGCGTCACTGCCGGCGGCAGCACGTACTGCCCCGTCGGCGGACAGCTCAAATTCTTCGTTCACACTCGGCGTTGCATCGATGAACCAACCA
>JAGQPK010001121.1 GCA_020426755.1 Planctomycetales bacterium | reverse complement strand
ATGCCGCGATTAATCCAGGTAGTAGTGGTGGACCCCTCGTTGACGAACACGCTCAAGTCGTCGGTTTGAATTCAGCGATCGTCGGCAATCGATTTCAAGGGTTAGGATTCGCGATTCCAGCCGCCGTCGCCCGGCGCGCCGCTGACACACTGATGAAGACGAAGACTTTGCCACGCGGTTGGCTAGGTGCTGTGCTCGACCATGCAGCGACGGGCACCGAATCAGACGCTGGGGCACGCGGTGTCCGTATTGCGAACTTGATCAATAATGCCGAAAGTGATTCGCCCCTACGCGTCGCCGGCGCCATGATCGGCGACATCATCACGCATTGGGACGGCGAGGCGATCGAGTCGGCTGAATCTCTTGAGCGACGAGTGTTACAAACTTTGCCAGGCCAAGTCGTACGCATTGATGTGACACGCGACGGACATTCACAAACACTGTCCGTCGTCATCGGTCGGGCCCACTAGCGCCCAGTCAACGCCCTGTCGACGCTGACTGTGGCGCATCTGTACGTCGCGGTGCTGGGTTAGCATTCACTAAGCTGGCGAACCCGAACCCCGACTTGACGAAGCCGTCGCGCGCAGTCGAGTTGTGCGACTTGTTGTGAGTAGTTGTCCACCTCAATTCGGGTGCCCTTGCAGATAGAGCCCGAAGCCAACGTCGATATCGGAAACGGTTGCAGACAACGCTTGGGTGTCGACGTCACCCGATTCGATATGCGGCAGTTCTACTTCCTCGGCGAATAAATTGTCATCGGCTAAAAATACGGCATCGATGCCTGGACCTCCGTCGATCCCAACTTCATCCAGGAAGATACTGTCACGGATGCATAACGCGTCGGAATCTCCGCGAAGTGATATATCAACTGCTGACGCGAACGACGATCTGTCAATCAACGCGAGATCGACGCCGCCTGTCTTGAGATTAAAGTCGCCGGAGAACTGTGACCTAAGTATGGCCACCAGGTTGTACGCCGCAGTGGAAGCGATTGATGTGTCGCCTTCCACCTGCAAGTTCTGTGTGCCCAAACGCGCGGTGGTCCCCTGCGCTAAAGCGCGGACATCTTCGCCGACGTGCATGTTCTTCAGCAGAAACAGGTCATTACCGACTCCGACTGACACTGAAACGTCACCAGCGACGCGGACGTCAGCCGGCTTGCCGCCATGTTCGCCTGCGTCTACTGCTGCCGCGGCAAGGCCGCTTGCTGCGGCGCTGTCCCCGCATTCGTCCTCGCCGTGTACGCCGCGAATTGGACCCCGACCGGTGACGACCGTGTCGTTGTCAGTTCCAGTCGAAATGTCTAACGATCCGCCGATGGCCGTGAACGCAACTTTGACGCCGTCGTCGCCACCGCTCGTACTGACCGAAAGACTGCCCCCAATGATCACGTCGGCTGGCGGGCCACCCTCATCTTCACATCCACCATCGTCGTGCGGCTCTGCAGCCGCTATTGATGTGGAGTGCTCGGTGTGATCCTCGCTGGCAAACGTCGGCCCGCGGCCAATATCCACAGTGTCTGCGCCGGCTCCGGTCGAGATCTGCAGGTTGCCGACAATCTGGACGAAACTCACGCGCACGGCATCGTGGCCGGAGTTGGTTTTGATCGTCAGATTTCCCGGTAAGACCAGGCCACCTTCACCGGAATGATCATCGGCCTCGTCGGTATGTGAGGATTCATCCTCGCCGCCAATCCTTACGACGTTATCGCCTCCATCCAATTGCACAAAAACATCGCGCTTCAGGTCACTCATGTGGAAGCTGGCTTGCGGTGCCCGGTTCACGAGAGTGTTTGCATCAAGGCCGCTCACAAGTATTTGATCACCGGCTTGCGTGATTGCCAGGCGGTCCGCTTGGGGACTACCGATGATGATTAACTTCCCGCCCGAGAGAAAGGCATTTACCGAAAGGGTTCGTCGGGGTTCGAGTTGCTCGCAATTCAATAGCATCGCTGGACGCTTGGACGAAACTAACA
>JAGQPK010001120.1 GCA_020426755.1 Planctomycetales bacterium | reverse complement strand
AGTACTGCACCACAACGATTCGGCGTGGAAGTTGAGGTCGAGCCAGGGTGCAACGTTTGGCTTTTTAACACACACCTGCATCACGCGCCCTACGGGCCCTATCAACTTAATGGCATCGCCTACAACGAAGGACGCTTGTACAACCCCGCAGACTCAAAGCACATTGAACAGGTGATTGCTGACCAAGTGGCGGCACGTGGTGACGAACTGCAGTCAGTACTGCGTTCCGTGCACGAGTCGAAGTGTTTGACCCGCCAAACGCCCGTGTTTTTGACGGGTGACTTCAATGAGCCGTCACACCTGGATTGGACGCCCGCGTCAAAACGAGCCGGAATTCATGTCGCAATCGTGAACTGGCCCACTTCATCGGCAGTCATTGCCGCCGGCTTTCGAGATTCGTTTCGCTCGATCCATCCCGACGTCGCCAAGCATCTTGGCCGGACGTGGTCGCCGCTCTATCCCGCCGGCTACGCGAACCAGGGCGATGACGCTCGTCTACAAAAGCGTCCTGTAGCCGAGCCGCAAGATCGTATCGACTTCATCTACTTTGCTGGAGCAAGTGTGACCGCACACAAGTCGTTGCGTTCGGGCCCAACCGGACGTGATGATCATGAAGAGCTTGAACTGCCCGGATACCCATCCGACCACAACGCCGTGACCACACGATTTGTGATCAACGTGCATGATGAATGAATGTTGAAGTAAGAGTACGAGCGAGCCATTGAAATACACTTACTAGTAGAGCTTACGACAATGTCTTCGAATCTTACGAAAGCGTGCGTCATGTTGTTGGTCGCACAGTTAAGCTATGCCAACGCGGACGAGCGTCTACGCCAGCCACATCCGACGCCGGCTCTCACTTCGACTGCGACAACGAACTCGTTCTATTTGTCGAATCGAGCGCCACTGGTGCCGAGTCGCTTGATACCGTTGCCGATCGGTGTGGTGCAACCGCACGGTTGGTTGCGAGTTTATCTGCAGCGTCAGGCCGACGGGCTGACGGGGCATTTGGGTGAGATTAGCGCATGGCTGCAGAAGGATAACAATGCTTGGCTGAGTGCCGACGGGAGAGGCGAGTATGGTTGGGAAGAAGTTCCCTACTGGCTGCGTGGCTACATTCAGTTGGCGTATCTGTTAAATGATGAGCGGATGATCGCCGAGTCGCAGATCTGGATCGACGCCGCATTGGCTAGTCAACGCGCCGATGGAGACTTTGGGCCGGATCAACGGTTTCGCGATGGCACTCGCGACTATTGGGCAAACATGATCATGCTCTACTGCTTGCAGACGTACTACGAACGCACGCATGATGGGCGGGTCGTTGAGCTGATGACTCGATTCTTTCATCACGAACTGTCTGTTCCCGATGACAAGTTTCTGACAGGGTACTGGCAGCGGATGCGCGGTGGAGACAATCTCTACTTGGTCTACTGGCTCTACAATATTACGGGCGATGCCGAACTGCTCAAGCTCGGTGAGAAACTGCATCGCTGCACCGCCAAATGGGCACAACATGGCACGCTCCCAGACTGGCACAACGTCAACATCGCGCAGGCTTTTCGAGAACCGGCGACGTACTTCCTGCAAACTCATGACGCGCAGATGCTGCAGGCGACCTACGATGTGCACAACAATATTCGCAAGCTGTACGGTCAAGTTCCTGGCGGCATGTTTGGTGCCGATGAAGTCGCTCGCCCCGGTTTTGATGACCCGCGACAAGGTATTGAAACGTGTGGACTCGTCGAACAAATGTTGTCGGATGAACTGCTGTTGTCGTTCACCGGCGATGCGGCTTGGGGCGATCACTGCGAAGAGATTGCCTTCAACATGTACCCAGCGGCGGTGATGCCGGACTTTCGTTCGCTCCGTTACTTGACGTCGCCCAACTTGGTTGTCAGTGACAGCAAGAATCATGCACCCGGCATCTTTAATGCCGGCCCGTTCCTGATGATGAATCCGTTCAGTTCACGCTGCTGC
>JAGQPK010000111.1 GCA_020426755.1 Planctomycetales bacterium | reverse complement strand
TGCCGTGGAAGCTGGGGAGAGTCTGGGGTTTCTTCCCGGGGACTTGCAAGCCAAGATTAATCCGTATCTCCGGCCCCTCTTGGATGCCCTACACGAGATGATGGACTACGAACAGATTCGCCGGCAGATGGAAGAGGACGTGATCGAAGTGGTTCCGTTGGCATACATGCGCGGACGAACGCTCAATGAGGCCTTCATTATTTTGGATGAAGCGCAGAACACAACGGTCTCGCAAATGAAGATGTTTTTGACGCGCATGGGAACTGGGTCGAAGATTGTCGTCGCGGGCGACGAAACTCAAATCGACTTGGCACCGCATGCGCGTAGCGGTCTGAGCGACGCTTTGCGTCGGCTCAAAAACATTCCTGGATTCGCCGCGGTTCGACTGGGCAAATCCGACATCGTACGGCATCCGTTGGTCATGGAGATCGTGCGGGCTTACGAGGAAGGAACGGCCTCGCGCCGTCCGCCGCGAGGAGAATCCTGAGATGTCTTCCAACCCGTCTAAGTCACCCGCGAAGCGGAAGCGCTCAACGCGGGTCTCGACGCTTAAGCTGCCGCCTGGCACCTTCGAAAAGGCCTGGGGAACGATTCGTCGTAGTGACGTGTTGGGGCGCATCGCACTGTGTCTGCTCACGGCGTTGCTCGTCTGGAGTGTCACTGGTGGTTGGGCGCCCCCGTTGGCGTTTCGCGTCGGGGATATTCCTGCGCGAAACGTTGTGGCTCGTGTGACGTTCGAACGAGTTGACGATCAGGCGACGAGTGACGCGCGGCAGGCCGCCAGGCGGATTGCGGACTGCGTCTACGTACATGATCCACGGCCGTTGCGCGAACTACAGCAGGCATTGAAAGACAAGATATTCCAACTCCGCGCTGCAAACTCGTATGACGACGTTGACAAAACTCTCTGGGCGGATTTCACGCGCGAAGACACCGAACAAGAGCAGCAGGTGATGCTCGATCTCGATGCACTCACTTCGTTGTCTGCCGCAGCGGTGCAGCAGAGTGGACTGCCGGCCATCAGCGGTGCTGCCACGTCGCCCGCGACACGCATGTGGCGCAAACGCAAGGAGTTCGCGGACTTCAAGCAAGCTTTTGCTGACGATCCAAATTTGACGGACTTTAGCGCGGCGATCAGTCGTAGTCTGAGTAGCTTTAACGACCACGGTCTGATCGAGTCTTTGCAGCACGAAATCGAACAGGGCAATCACTCACGCATTCGAATTTACACCGTCGGCGATCAGCGCGAGATGCGACCGTTTGAGGTTGATCAAGTGCGGATTGGACAGGTCTTGCCGCGACTGGAAGCTAATCTGAGCCGTGAATTGCCATCGCCGGCCGTGGCCAAGAAAATCTACGCGTGGCTGGCTCCCAAACTGCCCACGACGTTGACTTTTGATGCGGAAGCAACACGCGTCCGGGCGGATCTCGAGATCGCCAGCATGCCGCCGGTGATGACGACATTCAAACAGGATGAGACGGTGCTGGCTCGCGCGAATGAAGCGATCACCCCGGAAGTCTTAGCGGTGTTGGCCGACGAGCATTCTCGTTACAAAAGCCAGATGTCAACACTTCAGTTAGTCTACCTGACACTGTCAAAGTTCGGCATGTACTGCGGACTTTATACGCTTTGCGGCTTCTACATCTTCTTTCGACATCGCCGTTTGTTGAACGACGTGGTTAGCTTGGTCAAGCTAATGACGCTGGTCTTGGCGACCGTAACGGCGGCATACTTCGCAGCGCCGGCCCGCTTTGAATTGATACCTCTCCTGATCTTCAGCATGGTCGTCGTCATTCTCTACCAGCAAGAGTTAGCCCTGCTGCTGTCGGCGTGCATGGCATTTCTGATCACGTTGACACTCGATTTCAGCCTTGTCGAACTGGTGACGATTCTGGCCAGTATGTCAACAACGGTGCTCCTGCTTCGGCATGTGCGCAGTCGGACAAAGCTGATCTACGTGGCGTTGTGGACTGCCGGAGCAACCATCCTGACGGCGGTCGGCGCGGGTGTTTTGGAGGGCCGACAATTGGGCCTCGGATTGCTGCAGGATGCGACGTGGTTGGGTGGTTGTGTCGTCGCTGCCGGTCTGCTGATGACAGGACTTCTGCCCTTCATTGAGCGGTTTTTTGACGTGCAGACTGATCTGAAGTTGTTGGAATTGGGTGACGTCGCGCACCCGTTATTGCAAGAATTGGTGCGACGTGCACCCGGAACTTACAACCACTCAATCAATGTGGCATCGATTGCTCAAGCAGCAGCGGAGTCGATTGGTGCCAACGGCCTGCTGGTTCGAGTGGGTGCCTATTACCACGACATCGGCAAGATGCTTAAGCCCGGTTACTTTGTCGAGAATCAAGGTGGCGAGAGCAATTGTCACGAATCATTGTTGCCGGCCATGAGTACGCTCGTAATCATCGCGCACGTCAAGGACGGCGCGGACTTGGCACGCCAACACAACCTGCCCAACATCATCATTGACTTCATCCAACAGCACCACGGCACCACGTTGGTCGAATACTTTTATCGTCGAGCCAACGAACAGCGTGGTGCCGATCCCGGGGCGGCGATCGTCGATGAGGGTAGCTATCGATATCCTGGTCCGAAACCGCAAACACGGGAAGCGGCGGTGCTAATGCTGGCGGACACCGTCGAAAGCGCCGCGCGGTCACTCGTCGATCCGGGACCGGCCCGCATTGAGAGCCTCGTCGAAGAACTCGCCATGCGTAAATTGATGGACGGCCAATTCGACGAGTGCGGTATTACGCTCAAGGAACTCCGCACGATTCAAGATAGTCTGATCAAGTCGCTCACCGCCGTCTATCACGGCCGCATCAAGTATCCGGGACAACAGGCGTCGGCATAGTTCAGCCGCGTCGGTTACAACCCGTTTCGTGTAGGGTACGCCGATGGACATCGAAGTGAACAATCGCCAGCAATTGTTGGCCGTTGATGAATCTCAAATCTGCGCTCAAATCCGGCAGTTGTTGGCAGAGGAGGGTGTTCGGCGAGGCGAAGTAAGCGTCGCAATCATTGACGACGCGGAAATCCATGAACTCAATCGCATTCATTTGCAGCACGACTATCCGACGGATGTGCTCAGCTTCGTCTTGGAACGCGACGGTGATTTCTTGATTGGCGAAGTGATTGTTAGTGCTGAGATGGCGCTGTCACGATGCTGTGAGTACGATTGGTCCGCCGAGTGCGAACTTGCGCTCTATTGGATTCACGGCGTGCTGCACCTCGTCGGCTATCGCGATAAGTTAGAGGCGGACGTGATTGTCATGAGACAGCGGGAGCAGCATTACCTGCAACGATTCGGGTGGGACGCGAGCCGGAACGCCGCGTCGCTTGACCGCAACTTGGATCGTGCTTAGGAGCGCTGAAGGGCGACACCGAGATGTTTGGTTACACGCTCGTCATTGGTACTGCGGCTGCCGTCGTCACGCTGCTGGCCGCGGTTGCCAATAAGGCGCTAGCCGAGATTTCTTGGCACGAACTCGGCGAGTACTGCCGTCGTCGCCGGCGCGAGCCGACGTTTGACGATATTCACGACCGATTTGAAACCGTGCTAGTTACGACCGAAACGGTACAAGTCATTGGCTTGCTGTCAGCCCTCATCGTCTTCTGCGCCGGTCCAATAACCTCTGGCCAGTCTGATGATGCGTGGTCACTTGTGCGTGTCATTGTCATCGCAGCGGCCACGGTCCTGCTACTTACCGTGTGGATTCCTCGCGAGGTGGCTCGAGCCTGGGGCGCTGCCTACCTGACTCACTCGTGGAGCATTTGGCGCTGGGCCGATCGGTTGCTGTTGCCGATCACGATTGTCCCACGTGTACTGCGAGTCATGACGCGGCGGCTAGATGGTCGGTCGACCGAATGGACGGATGAAGAAGAGTTGGAAGATGAGATCCTCTCGATCGTCACCGAAGGTCAGCACGACGGCCTATTGGAGAATGATGTCCGTGAGATGATCGCCGGTGTAATCGAGTTGGATGACAGCGACGTTGCCGACATTATGACACCGCGGTCTGCCATGGATGCAATTCCGATTGAAATGGGGTGGGCTGATCTGTTGGAATTCGTTGTTCGCGTGGGTCGTACAAGGATTCCGGTCTACGATAAGAACCTCGACGATATCGTCGGTTTGCTTTACGTGAAGGATCTCTTGACTGTTTTGGCGACGGACGCGCCGGCAAGTCAACGCGATTTGCGCCTACTAGTTCGCAATGTGCAGCGGATTCCACGCAGCACGCGATTGGATGAACTTCTACATCACTTTCTCAATAACCGCAGTCATTTAGCAATTGTCGTCGACGAATTCTTGCATGTTGTCGGATTAGTTACGATCGAAGACGTGTTGGAGGAAATCGTCGGTGAGATCGTGGACGAGTCGGATCAGGAAGAATTGAGCGATGTCGAGTGGGTCGAAGAGGGCGTCGCCGAAGTTCAAGGTCGGGCACACCTGGAAGAGATCAATGAGATGCTGGCAATCGAGCTGCCGACAAGTCAAGAGTATGACACGGTTGCGGGCTTCATTCTGCATCAGCTAGGTCGAGTGCCTGCTGAGGGTGAGATCGTCGCTTGGCAGGATTTGAAAATCACGATCCAGCAGGCGACGAAGCGCCGGATTGAACTGGTTCGCGTCGATCTTAATCAGCGTCCGCGGGTCATCAATGTAAAGTGACCCGCGAAGTTGCGATGCAGTCGCAGCATGTCGCGGGTCGTCTGTTGTCCGCTTGATCGCCGCAGTTCAGGGCGTTCAATTACTTGCGAGTGGCGGCCAGATCGCGATAGCGGCGAGCATTGGCGTTGCCGGGATCCTTACGCAGGATGACGTTAAAGTCTTCTTCGGCTTGGTCAAAGCGGCCAATGTTCATATAGGCCAGTCCGCGGTTCATTAGTGCAGACATGAATTGCGGTTGATTGGCAAGTGCGCGAGTGTAGGCGCGAATCGCTTCGCTGTGCTCGCCCCGTTCTGCCAAGATGATTCCCTGCCAGAACATGGCCCGCGGCTCATAGGCAAAACTGCCTGGGCTCGCCGCGGCAACCTGAAAATCTTGCAGCGCCAAATCTCGCTGGCCTTGGTGATAGTAACAGATTCCGCGACGCAGGTACGCTTCGACGTAGGGGATACCGCTTGTCTGAAGAATATCGATTGCTTGCGACAACTCAGTGATGGCCCCGCTGAAATCGCCTTGCATGCGAAGCGCCAAGCCGCGGTAGTAATGAGCTTGAGCCTTGTCCTCGTCATTCACATCGCGTGACAATAGATCGTCAGTGTCTTTGATGACACTTTGGTAGAGCTCCGTGGCCGCCGAGCCTTCCAGCTCAGCGGCAAGCGAAGTTACCGCATCCATTTTGTGCACGAAAATTCGTTCTGCCTGCGGTTTAAGTTGGTCAACGGTTTCCCAAGGCAGTTTCTTCTTGCCCAGCTCTGCGTTTTTCAGATATCCATCGAAGCTTTCAATGCCGCGACGAAGGTCCGAGAGCACGCTGGTCATGTCGGGAGTGGGCTGCCGCAGTTCCTGTTGAGCGCGAGTCGTTAACGCGACACCCAATTCGGCGCCGGCGTCCGAATTCGCGCCTAGCAGACGAACTGCTTGTTCGAGATCGGTAACGGACAGGTCAAACATACGGAGACGTGCCAGAACGCGTGCCCGTTCCAGATAGGCCTCTCCCATGCTGTTATCCAGGCCGATGGCCTTTTCAAGTGCTTGGGCCGCCGACATGAGTTCCGCTTGGGCGGACTGTTCCGTCGCACCGACGCTGGACACGACTTTGCGAAGTAGGGCTTTGCCTGTCCAGAAGTTTGCCTCTGCACTCGTTGGGTCGGAACCGCGTACTTGTCCAAAGTCGTCGGCGGCGTCGCGCGCTCGCCCCGTCTCCAAGAACAGCTTGCCACGTTCCAGTAAAGACTTCTCCATTAACCCGGGGAACGCAGCTTGGTTGCTTGGATTGGCGAGTAACGAATACGCTGTCGAAAAGGAGTTGATGGCCAATTCGTTTGCGCCAAGTTCCTTGTAGCACGTACCCTGACTAATCAGCGCCCGTGGATCACGATAGGCGATGCCCTTGCTGAGCATCTCCAATGCGCCGCTCCAGTTGCCCTGATCCATTAGCTGCTGAGCTTGTGCCAGTTCGCTGTCCAGCATCGCTTTGAGCTCTTCTTGAGTCGTCGGCTGGTCGCTGCCGCCCAGCACATCACCACCCAGTGAGTCATCACCGAGTGAATCGTCGGCCGGCTCGTCAAACAAGCCGTCCTGTGATCTTACGGGGGGAGCGAGTGCGCCACAGAGAGTAATTGCAATCGAGAGGGTCAGCAGTCGCGAGAAGCGGTCAGGGAGCAGTTGCATCGGTCAGGTCCCGAGGAAGCCAAGTAAGAATGAATGATGGCGGCGGCCAAAGTCATTGCAATGGTCTTCGTATTATAGATTGCATCCCACGATGACGCCGAATCTGTACGTCGTCGCAGCCGAATGGCAACGCGTTGCCCGTTAGATTGCTAGTGTGGACCGGCCATGTGCCCGAATCGATGCACTAGAAACCCAGAGCGCAAGAAAAAAGCCGCTGAATTCAGCGGCTAGTGGCTGGAGCTGCCAGAAGCAGCTCGGGGACTAGGATTTGAACCTAGACTAACGGAACCAAAATCCGTGGTGCTGCCATTACACTATCCCCGAATCGGCCCAACACCGGTTGCCCTTAGGGGACCACCGCCGCCAGCCAAGGCACACAAGTATATGCAAAACTTTTCGGCTCGCGTAGCACCCCACAGGATGATTTCCCCACAAACTTTTTGGCAATTGACAGTTAGGCGGTGTCGAGCGACGACGAACCTCGCCAGACGCTGTACCTAGCCATTCTCAAGCCGATTTACAACGGCGAATGTTAGTTGTTCCAATTCGATTGCCAAGTCGACGGAGACAATTCTCACGTCTTCCGGCAGGTTCAGTGTGACCGGGGCGAAATTCAGAATTCCCTTGAGGCCGGCAGCCACCAGCTGTTCGGCGACTTCCTGGGCGGCCGTGCCGGGCACCGAAAGAATCGCCAACCGGATGCCGAACCGCGTTACGATGGCGGCTAGTTCCTCGATGCCGTAGACCGGAATCCCTTCGAAGTCGCTGCCGACCTTTGATGCGTCGGCATCAAAGGCCGCGACTATACGAAATCCTTGCTGCTGGAAACCGCGATATCCGATTAAGGCACGCCCCAAGTTACCGGCACCAACTAGGGCGACCGGCCAGGCTTGATCGGTGCCCAAAATACGCTTGATCGCAGTGACAAGCTCACCGCAACGGTAACCGATTCCGGGATATCCGAATTGCCCGAAGTACGCCAGGTCTTTTCGCACCTGAGCGTCTGTGAAACCGAGTAGCCGCCCGAGCTGCGTCGAGCTCGTCGTCTCATGACCATCTCGCAGCAACCGCTGTAGTTCGCGAAGGTAGAGGCTGAGCCGGCTGACGACGGCCTGCGGAACTTGGTAGTCCGAACTGCCTCGAAATGGTCCTCGGGATGGGCTCATGGCTTCCCATGCAACGGCGGAGTTCAAAAACGGATCGGCTGTGGTCGTACACCAAGCAGCGTGATGGACAAATGCCAGACGCGCCAGCTGGGGCGGTGAGCGGGGGAGGGGGCTCAAACGCCAATGCTTTGGGGGGAGTTTGGCTCTTGATTATACAATCTGGGCTGCTGTTGGGGCTCCTTCAGTCGTGGCTGCTTGCACTAGCTAGCATGAGTCCTCGACTTTTGCATGGTCAGTGAGGCGTTAAAGTCTTGCTGTTTGTAAAAGCGGTGTTGTTGGGTAAGGTCCGCTTATGACGCGCGGGTTGCCTGCGAGTTATGCATCACCCATTCTTTTTTCTGTTCGCGGTCTTCCTAGCTTGACGATCCTACTGTCCATCGGAATCGCGACTCGGCTCGCCCATGTCGTCCCAACTCACTTGTAACGAGCTGGACGACACATAGCGTGACGCGGCTAGCGCGAGCCGAGGCAGCAGGTCGATGCGATGAACGCATCGCCAGACTAGTTCCCGGTGATAAGTGTTTCTGGAGGAGATCGGAAGATGAGCACGCGTTTCGGAGTGCCGATCCTGGCGGTCATCTTGGCCATCAGTTCGGCTAAGTTGGCAAGTGCTGCGTATTGCGGCGCGGTCAACTATGGCAATTGTGATTGTGGTGCCGGAGTATCGAGTGGCGCAGTAAGCGGCGCGGTGATTGACTCAGGTGCAGCAGTTGGTGGTGACGCCGCGGCGATGGCTGGTGGCGGAGCAGGAGCAGCCGCGGGTGCGGCTGGCGGAAACGGATCGTACACGATCATGGTGAATCGTTCCCGTGTCGTTCACGTTCCTGAACAGTACACAGCGTATCGCAACGAGTACTCAACGGTATACGATGAGCGCACGGTCAACACTGTGAACTATGTCCGTGAGAATCGTACGCGAACGGTGAATTACACTGTACGCCGACCGGTTTGGGAAACTCGTCAGAAGACGATCAACTACACGGTCATGCGACCGGTGTGGGAAGATCGATCGAAGACGATTAACTACACGGTCATGCGACCGGTCTGGGAAACCCGGACCAAAGAAGTCCCTTACACCGTTCGTCGTCCGGTTTGGGAAACTCGCGAGAAGACGATTAACTATACAGTGATGAACACGGTCTGGGAAACCAAGACCCGAAACATCAACTACACGGTGATGGTTCCGGTGACCGAGCAACGTACTCGCACGGTAACCACCTACGTCCGTCGCGCTGTCCCTTACACCCGCACCGTAACGGTTCAGGGTGGACATTGGGAAACGCAACAAACGGTCATCCCGGGTCGCACGTTTACTCGCACCAGCCAAATGCCGGGCTCTTGGAGCTACGATCCGGCGAGCGGCCGTTGCGTGTACAGCTCGGGCGGCTGCTGCACGACGACTTGCGTCACACCTGACAAGGTCTGCTGCAAGAAGGTGTGGGTCCCCGAGTGCCACACGAAGGAAATCTGCTGCACGAAGTACGTCTGCGAACCATGCACTAAGGAAGTTCCTTACACGGTTTGCAAGATGGTTCCCGAGTGCCGCACGAAGACCTGCACGTACAAGGTGTGCCATTCGGTTCCTGAGTGCCGCACGAAGGTTTGCACCTACAAAGTGTGCAAGATCGTCTGCGAACAGCACGTCAAGACCTGCACCTATAACGTTTGCAAAATGGTTCCTGAATGCCGCACGAAGGTCTGCAACTACAAGGTTTGCAAGATGGTTCCCGAGTGCCGCACGAAGGTTTGCAACTACAAGGTTTGCAACTACGTCTGCGAACAATGCACCAAGGAAGTTCCTTACACGGTTTGCGTGCCGGTTTGCAGCACGAAGACCATTAAGGTTCCCCGCTGCGTTTGCAACAAAGTGGCTTACACGGCTACCCGCTGTGTCCGCAAGGTGATCTGCGAGCAAGTGCCGGTGACGGTCTGCTGCCCGACTCCCTGCTGCGATCCTTGCTGCGACCCGAGCTGCGGTGCGGCCAGCTACGAACCGAGCTGCGGCTGTGGCGCCTAACCTAGCGTCGCCGACTTCTCCTTAGCCTGTCTCTGGCGGGAGAGTCAACTGGTCTGGCGAAATGGAAAGCGGCCCTCGATCATTCTTGATCAAGGGCCGCTTCTTTTATGCGCTGAGTGACTTTTCGGCAACAACCGGCGGCCACGCACTAGCGACGGCCGGCGCCGTCGCTAAACTCAACGGTTCCCACACCACGGTTGGCGCAGCTCGACGAACCCATTTCTGCCAACTGTTGTAACGCTGTAACAAGGGCCGTTAACCGTGATGATGCGATTCTCTCTGCGTGATTCGATCGGACTTCTTGCGATCTTGATGATCTGTGGTGACGTTGGCGGCTTGCGAGCGGAGTCGGCCGACTGGCCTTGGTGGCGCGGTCCGAATCATGACGGATCCGCCTCCGCGACTCAGATGCCGCCGCTTGATTGGAGCGCCCACATCAATCGCAAGTGGACAACGCCTGTACCCGGCAAAGGGCACGGTTCGCCCTGTGTGTGCGGCGAACAAGTTTATCTGGCGGTCGCTGATTCGGAGCGAGACGTGCAGTCCATTCTTTGCGTTGATCGCGCGTCCGGAGAGATTCAGTGGGAGACCGTCGTGCACCGGGGCGGACTCCAGGTGAAAAACGAGAAGTCATCGGCTGCATCCAGTACCCCGGCCTGCGATGGGCAGCGCGTCTACATTAACTTTCTCAATCACGGCGCAGTTTATACAACTGCCTTGGATATCACCGGGAAACTGCTCTGGCAAAAGAAAGTCTCGGACTACGTAATCCACCAGGGCTTTGGATCCTCACCAACGTTATACAAATCTCTCGTATTGTCAGTCGCCGATAACAAGGGCGGCGGTGCACTCGTGGCATTTGCTTGCGAGTCGGGCGAGGAGGTCTGGCGGCGTGACCGTCCGGCGACCGCGAACTATCCGTCTCCGATAGTCGTGCACGCGGCTGGCCGCGATCAGCTCATCATGATTGGCTGCGAGCAGGTCGTTAGCTACGATCCGCTAACTGGCGAGACGATTTGGGAGATCGCCGGCGCAACGACCGAATGCGTGACCTCGACCGTCACGGACGGTACGCATATTTACACCACGGGTGGCTATCCACGGAATCACGTTGAGGCGATTCGCGCAGATGGCAGCGGCAGAGTTGCCTGGGAACTGAATGTTCGTGTCTATGTGCCTTCGATGTT
>JAGQPK010001119.1 GCA_020426755.1 Planctomycetales bacterium | reverse complement strand
AGCAAACCGTGGGATTAGTGGCGACACGACGCGCGGCATGCTGATTCGCCTGCAAGACGATGTGTTGTCACTCAAGCCAACCGCAGTCGTGTTGCTGATGGGCACCAACGATTTGGAAGAGCAAGCCGAGCCGGCGCAGATAGCCAGCAATCTGAAGCTGATCATCGCGGAGTTGAAGCAACATTATCCTCAGTTGCCCATCGTACTGTGCCAGGTGTTTCCTAGTGCGGCGAGCAAGAAGCGACCGGCCGACAAAATCCGTCAGATCAATCAGTTGTATGCGGCTGCTGTCAAAGGCGATCCACAAATTACAGTCGTTGATACGTGGACTCTGTTTGCCGACGCTAAGGGGGATGCGAAGCCGGAGGAGTTCCCTGATCTGCTGCATCCAAATGCGGTTGGGTATCTCAAGTGGGGTGCGGCGTTGCGGCCGATCTTCGCCACATTGGATTTGATCGAAACTGAGGACGATCAATTCACACCGGAGTCTGGCTACGAACTGTTGTTCAACGGTCATGATTTGACTGGCTGGGGTTTTCGCCCCACGTCAAAAGAGGATCAAGAGTCCGCGCGGCGCTGGCAAGCGAGCGACCCGAATGCTGCCGCCTGGCCAATTGTGACCGAGCCGGTGTCGTTCGATGGGCAAGGCAAATCGAATGACGGACGGTATGCCGTTCATCACGGTCGCTTGGTGGTGACCACCCCGGCGGAAGGGCGACGCATCCAACAGCTTTGGACAACCCGCGACTTTCAAGGCGACTTCACGCTGAAGCTGGAATTTCGCGCGACACCCAATGCCGACAGTGGCGTCTTCTTGCGTGGCAAACAGTTGCAATGTCGCGACTTTTCACTCGCCGGACCCTACAAGCAACTACAGAACTATCGTGCTCAAGATTGGAATGAACTGGTCGTCGTCGCACGCGGTAATCGCGCAGAATGTCGTTGCAACGGCGAACTGATCGAGGCGGCCTTCGAACTACCGGACACAGGACCGTTCGGCTTAGAAGGAGATCGCGGCCAGATGGAGTACCGTCGTATTCGCTGGAAGCAGGATTGAGCAATTCAGCAACTGAGATTGCGATGTCGACTGCCAGTTGCATCGCAGTAGCCGGCACTTCAACCGGAGCGTATAATATTTGCATGAAACTGCAAGAACTTGAGAATTCAATCTCCCAACTGCCTCCCAGTGAGCTGGCGAAGTTTCGCGAATGGTTCTGGGAGTTTGACGCCACTAATTGGGATAAGCAATTTGACTCTGACGTAGCCGCAGGGCGTCTGGAGGCCCTGGCACTGGAGGCAACCCGTCAACACCAAGCGGGCAAGTCGACTAAGCTATGAGTCATTTCGCCAGTCCCGGGTTTTGGGAATGTTATCACGCCTTAAGTGGGACGTTATCGATCGGCGCGGGTTGGGCTTCAATGTCGAGCCTTGGCGATCGAAGTAGACGATGGACTACTTTGGTTTTGGATCGGTAACCATACCGATTACGATCGGCTCATCTCGTCCTAATTCGACGCGTGTCGTGTAACGCGACTGTCGATTTACATAACCCAGTTCGATTAAACGGCGCAACAACGAATTGCCTTCTCATTCTCGGTGAGGTCGCATGTCTATCGCATCTTCGCAGTAGACCGCGCGCTCAAATCTGAAAGCCAGATGCCTGGAACGCCAATACCAGGTCAGCGCTCGAGAACTCGCCGTCGCAGTTCCAGTCGCCATCAGCCCACGTTGAGTTGCCGACGATTGCATCCTCGTACTGGCCGACTTGGAACACGAGCACAAAGTCGCGTGAATCAAACACACCGTCTAGATTGGCGTCACCGAATGTCGTGCCCAGAATATTCACGATCAATTCGTTCATGTCGTTGCGATTGACCGCACCGTCACCGGTCAGATCGTACTCGGTTTCATTCGTACCGCGCTGGATCGCTGCGCAGATGAGATCGACGTCTTGAATATCGACTTGTGAATCTCCGTT
>JAGQPK010001118.1 GCA_020426755.1 Planctomycetales bacterium | reverse complement strand
CCGCTTCGCCGGCAATCGCTTTGGCCAGCAGTGTCTTGCCCGTGCCGGGAGGGCCGACGAGCAACACGCCTTTGGGAATGCGGCCACCCAGACGCTGGTACTTATCGGGCGAGCGCAGAAAATCGACAACTTCGCGAACTTCCTCGACGGCCTCATCGATACCCGCAACGTCGTCAAAGGTGACGCCCAGATCTTCCTGAGCGTACAAGCGACCGCGGCTGCGACCAAATGCCATTGGCGAACCGGCGCCACCGAGTCGCCGCAGCATCAAGAAGAAAAACAGCAGAAACAGACCGCTGATGACAAACATCGGCCCATACGGTCGCCAAACGCTCGGCGACTGCGGGTACTTCCAGTTGATGTTGGTCTTTTCGAGTTCCGCGATTAGCTTCGTTTCTTCCTCGGGGTTATCGGAGCGATAGGTGCGGAAAGGAACATCCTTACCCTCCTTTAGCGGAGCCCCGACGACTTGGCGGAAAACGACGCCTTCGATCGCTGTGGCACCGAGTCGCAGGTCACGCACATTGCTGTAATTGACGAAGGTCTGCGACCCGACTTTGACGCGAATGCCGCTGCCGTCGGCGGCAGCCTGCTGCGGCCTGGCAGGCCCATTGGAGTTCGCGGTGAGTGCAGGAGCCTTCGCCGGCCCGGTCGCCCTCTCTGGTGCTTCGCCACGGTCATCGCCGGACACTTCTGCAATGGGCGGTGCAGCATCCTCGTCACCGTCGCGGGAATCGTCCGCAACCGGTGGCACGGCGTCTTGATTCGTCGCGGCAACTTGCGGGGTTTGGCTTCCTTCGCTGATCGTCGTCGGCGATTCGACCCGTTGCTCGGCAACCAGCGTCAGGAGATCCCTGTAGGCGATCTCATCGGTCGACATTTGCATGACATAGAAGACGACAAACAAAATCGCGATGCCGAAGATCAAGGCATAAAGCATCACATTGAAGCCGGGTGTCCGCTGTTCGGAATTACGCCGGCCATTCGTCGGTTCATTACTCATGCGAGATGTTTTCCTGACGTTGGTTCAAAGTTGAATCGATCTTGAGATTCGTCGCCGCAGCGGTTGGCCGACGGTCGCGAGTGGCGAAACCTCGTCACAACATGTCGTGAAAAGGCCACTTCTGCCCGAGGAAACCACTTCAACCGAGCATCCTCCCTGGGCATTTCCCGCGAAAAGGCAGTTCTCAACACTGCTCACGCGACGACCTGACCCGAATTTCGCAAATGCCGGACCGTTGCCACGATTATATCCGTCACGAGAACGCGGAACAGTCTGTGGAGGTGTCGCGTTGCTTTTGGCCACGGATCTGTGCGGGGGATCGAGCCCGAAATTCGAAAGGTCTTAGCGAAGTGGGAAGTGGAGTTGTGAAGGAGAATTGTTCCCCCTCCCGCAAGTGACTCTCAACTGGCATACTGCGCGCCGTGCGGGAGGGGGATTCAGGCGTAGGGCGATAGTCGTGGTGTTAACCGTGCCGTTGACGATGTTTCCACGTAACGCCGTGAGGATTCCGTCAAATGTCGCGACGCGACATGCATGACCGTACGCACCCGAGTACCGGCGATAAATCGCCGGCCTACCGTCAACAATCGCTACGCGATGAATACTCATGAGCAGCATCATTCCTCATTCAACTTCAACATTCAATATTCGATATTCAACATTCGATATTCTTCCCCTACACCTGTCACACGCCCGCGATAAGAAGCTAGCCGAACTCATACACGCTCGGCTGCGCACGACAGATTCGCGAGGAACAGAAGCATGGCGAGTTCAATACTTCTCACATCTAGATCAAAGCGGCTTCAAAGTCTCCGCCACTCGGGCTTCGAACAACTCGAACGTCGACGGTTGCTCGCTGGCGTGCCGGAGCTCGCGGCCGACCTGATGCAGCGTGATCTGACGGGTTCCCAGCCTCACCTCTACACGCAACTGGGCGACGCAGTCTATTTCATTGCCGAAACAGGTGCGACTGGCA
>JAGQPK010001117.1 GCA_020426755.1 Planctomycetales bacterium | reverse complement strand
ACTGAAAATTCGGCAATCCACAGAAAGAATGCGGCGCATTTTTGCAATTCGATTTGCTCGCAACGTCGTCGCCTCAAGTCAATTGACCATCACTTAATAAGTTGGCTATTCGTGCAGATCCTCGAGTTCTTTTGTGGCATCGGCGGCGTGGCTGCTGCATTGGTTAACACTGTTAACTCAGTTGTTGCCTTCGACATCGATACTCGCGCGCTCGAAACCTATCGGCACAACTGGCGTCATGATCTACGCAATTGCGAACTTGCCTCGGTTACTACGATTCAACTAGCCGAGTTTGCCGCGGAGCTTTGGTGGATGTCACCTCCGTGTCAGCCGTTTACGTTGCAAGGAAAACGAAGCGACGATGCGGATTCACGTACGACCGCATTCATGCAACTCCTCGCGTCGTTTCGCGAATTGCGACCTCGCTACTTTGCGATGGAGAATGTGCCACCATTTCGCAGTTCCCGCACTCACGCTCGTCTCATTGAGACGCTGAACGCCCAGAGATATCAGTGGTTTGAGCAAACCTTGTGCGCTAGCGATTTCGGTTTGATGACGAAGCGCCGTCGCTATTATCTCGTCGCCTCGCGTGATCACGCTTTGTCTGAGACTGCGTTAAGACGCGAAGAAAGCAATGTGCGCTTTGGGTTTGACGACGTGCTCGACGCGCGGTACGCGGGCATCTCTTTTGCGGCAGATGCTTTGCTGCCGAGGTTCATGCCGCATCTCCATGTGATCCGCCCTGCAGCGTCTGAAGTTGCGCGTTGCTTCACGTCCGCCTACGGCAAATCACCGCTGCGTAGTGGCTCATACCTGCAAATCGACGGCGCCAGTGCACGAATCCGGCATTTCTCGCCGCTTGAGATCGCACGCATGCTGGGATTCCCACCGACCTTTCAGTTTCCTGAACAACTCACGCCGCGCCAGTGCTGGGACCTGGTTGGCAATAGTCTGGCGGTCCCTGTCGTGCGACATGTCTTGTCGGCGATTCCAGAGCTCGGGTTGCGCTGAGGAGAACTATAGCGTCAAAGCCGAATTGGCCATGACGCGTCTGCAAGAAACTGTTCCGCTACGGCATCTGGTGACGCAGCGCCGTCGGCGATTGGTTGGTCGTTGCGCTTATGGCCAATCTGGCTGATAGCGGGAGTCACGTAAGTGTGATTGGCATGCGAGCAGTCACGCTGCGTGTGCTTTCCGCAGTGGCGCGGCAGCGATAGGATTGCAGACCGAGACACTCATGCGAGAGGACGGATGCAAAATGCCTGTGGACCCGATCTGTGGAATGACGGTGGAGCCTTCCAGTCCGCACCAGTATCGCCACAACGGTGAAACTACCTATTTTTGCTGCGCCAAGTGCTTGCGAAAATACGCAGTTCGCCAATACGACGATGTGCCGAGCGATCCTGGACCAAGTTCGGACTCGTGCTGCGGTCCCAAAGTTGTGCAAATCGACTTGACTCCCTGCGCTCCCGCGGCTTCATCGAAGTCTGATTGCTGCGGGGCTGTAGCCTCGGCAAAGTCGCCTGAAAAGTCGGAGTCGATGCGAAACGCTGCCGCGACCATGGGAAAGTACATTTGCCCGATGTGTCCGGGAGTTTCGAGTGACGTGCCTGCAGCCTGTCCCAAATGCGGCATGGCGTTGGAGTTAGCTGATCCGGCGGGCGGCGCGGGCGCGACGGACTCGCTGCCCAAGGACCCCGAACTCGTTTCGATGACGTGGCGATTCTATTTGGCGGCTGCCTTGACGGTACCGCTGATGATCATCTCCATGGGGCCCATGGTTTGGCACGCGTTCGAAGCTAGGGTAGGGGCGGTCTTAACGAGCAACTGGCTGCAATGGCTCCTCTGCACTCCCGTTGTTTTGATTGCTGGCTGGCCGTTGTTAGCACGCGGCATACGTTCGTTTCGCACCTTGTACTTCAACATGTTTACCTTGATCGGTGTTGGTACGCTGGCCGCATACCTGTTTAGATCGGCGGCAACTTTTTGGC
>JAGQPK010001116.1 GCA_020426755.1 Planctomycetales bacterium | reverse complement strand
AATGTTGAATGTTGAATGTTGAATGTTGAATGTTGAATGTTGAATGTTGAATGTTGAGCGCGATGTTCCCCCTCCCGCAGTCGATGCTCAACTGAAATGCAGCGAGGACGCCGGGAGGGGGAGGGCGACAGTTCTTAAGACGTAGAGGGCCGCAGCGATCTTCTCTACCATTGACATCTTCTTCACTGTCTGCAACAGCGCAACAAATCGACTAAGGCGATTCCCGCTCGCGCACGACAGCACCGCCACGACAGCAAAGCCACCACAACAAGCGGTCCCCCAACCGCTACGACCGGTTCTAGCACGAGTCGATTACAGAGCAACGGACTTTACTCTTTGATAGGCCTTCGTCGATCCGCCCGATACACACAATCATGACAAGTGTTGCGAATCCACACGTGGCGACGCGCGGAGAATCGAAGTGACGCGGAGTTTGACTGGCTGCTTACTCATCCTGACGTGTGTCAGTTGCCGGCATACTGCGCCGCGCCATGCCCCCAACGTGACGTACGTCCCCAGCGTCCACACAGCAAGCCCCTGCGAGTATCTAACATCGGTAACGCTCTCGGACGATATCTCTCCGACAATACAGGGCCCCCAGCCCGTTGAGGCGTACATCCAAGTCGCGATCCAGCAGAATCCCGAGTTGCAGGCCGCCCGCTTACGAGTCCAGGCGGCCTTCAGTCAAATCCCAGTCGAAGCAAGCCTGCAGGATCCGAATCTCACCGTCACAACACAGCCCGCTCACGTTCAAACAGCGGCCGGTCAGCAGGAACTGATGATTGGCGCCACGCAGAAAGTTCCTTGGTTCGGGAAACTGGACGTCCGCGCAGAAGTGGCGCGAGCCCAAGTTGACATCGCTCGAGCGCAGCTCGCAGCAGCAGAATTGGACGTCATTACCGAAGTAAAGCGAGCCTACTACGAACTGTATTTTCTGCAACAGGCCATCACGGTCACCACGACCGAACAAGAGCTGTTAGCCGATATTCGTGACGTCGCAAACACCCGATACCGGATTGGAGGTGCGAGTCAGCAGGACGTGCTACGTGCCGAGGTCGAAGTCTCCACGCTGCAGAACGACCTGATTAGTCTGCGGCAACAACAGCAAAGCAGTCGCGCGCGACTTGCACGCCTACTTCACCTGCCGCCCGATACGGAACTGGCCGTACTCGATCAACTACCAACCGATCCACTGCCTAACGACCTCGAACAACTACGACTGCAGGCGGTTCATGTTCGGCCTGAACTACGAGTGAAGTTGGCGGAGTTGTCGAAGAATCGGCGTGAAGTGACGCTGGCCTGTCTGGAGAAGAAACCAGATCTTACTTTCGGTGTAACTTGGATCGACGTTGGCACGGCAGGCATCAGTCCCATCGCGAATGGGCGGGACGCAGTGCTGCTGAGCTTAGGTAGCAACCTACCGCTAAATCACGATCGAATTGATTCGGCAGTCCGATCCGCTAACGCCAAAGCACATTCATCCGCACAGGAATATGATGCTCTTCGTGACCGTACCGTCGAGCAGGTCACCGACTTGTTTGCCAAAGTACAGAGTCAGCACGAGATGTTGACACTCTTTCAAACTGACATCATTCCGAAGGCCAAGCAGGCTCTCGACGTTTCGAATCAAGCCTACAACGTGGGGCAAGTCGACTTCCTTCAACTGATTGACAACTGGCGACAGTTGCTGCGTTACGAAGTGGCCAGCCGTCGCCTCGAAGCCGATCTTTGGCAAGCACTCAGCGAACTGGAAAGCATTGTCGGAGCGCTTCCCAACTAGTGGCATGCTTCCCCGTGTGGGTTCCAACGCAAGCGAAATCATGCAAGCATCCGCTGTTCCCCCTCCCGCAGTTGACTCTCAACGGTCTTGAAACTCGCAGTACGGGAGGGGGATTCAGGGGGAGGGCGACAATCGCGGAGCAGATGGCTCAGGCGTCGCGTAGAGAGTGTGAGTTTTTGAACCTGTCGCCAGAGAGGCCGATTTCGGGTCGTTT
>JAGQPK010001115.1 GCA_020426755.1 Planctomycetales bacterium | reverse complement strand
ACTTCAATCCAGGGAAGTGTTACGAATATCGAACTCCGAATGTTGGAGTGAAGACTTGATCATGCACTTCGATATTCAACATTCGATAATCAAGATTCGACATTTTCTCCATTGTGCATCCAGCGGCAGAGTAGGGGGGAGAGTAGGAGACAGAACGCGCCGCAAATCAGTGCGGTTACCGCAATCTGTCCAAACACTTGCCCGTAGACGCTGACCGTGTCGATCGGCGGCGGAATCGTGCCGGCGCTTTCGCCACCGTGATTGACGCCTGTAAATTGTGAAATGATCGCGGCCAAGTATTGCGAGAACGCGGTAGCAAGGAACCAGCCGCCCATTACCGTGGCGACGAGAACTTTCGGCGAGAGCTTGCTGATCATCGCCAGACCGACCGGCGATAGGCACAGCTCGCCCATCGTGTGCAACAGATAACCGAGCACCAACCACCCGGCCGCCACCATGCCACGCTCGTCGGCAGCATTGGCGCCCATCCAAAATGCGCCGAAGCCCAGACCAAGTTGGATCAGACCCAATGAAAACTTCACTGGCGTGGCAGGTTCGAGACCTTTCGCTGCCAAAAGGGTCCAAAGTGTCGAGAAGACTAGCCCCAGTAGCAGGATGAAGACGGGATTAACCGCTTGGAAGATACTGGCGGGAAGCTCGTCGTTGCGTTGAGCGATTTGCATCCCGACGTGCTCTTCCGTAACCTGCCAGGGAATCGTGAATCCGATCTCGTCGCCGTGTTCGTTTCTCAGTTTGCTGAGCTCATCCAGCGTGAAGATCGTCTCGCCATGGTGATAGCCTAGTTGCTCCTGGGTCGGTTGAAGTTCAATTGTCGTGCCGACCATGGATTGCTCGACCGGTACGCTCTTAAATACGCGATCCACGTTGCGGTCGGTGAAGTTGTTGACCGAACTGCCGGCCTGTTCGAAAAAGGCCCAGAACAACATCGAGAAGAAGGTCAGAATCAACACGACATACATTCGTTGCCGTGCGATCAGCTCCAATCGGAACGTCTCGAAGATCAAATAACCGAAGGCCAGGATGCCGGTTAGGGCCAACACGAGGCCGGCCGGTTTGCTGACTTCTTCAAGCACGGTTGCGGCCACGCCTTTCAACGCGTGCATCGTGGGATTAGCGTCCGCGCCGTCATCGGCTTGCAGATTGCTGATGACCGAATCACTGATGAGCGTGACTTGTTTGCCATCGTTGAAAATGGAAAACCCCGAGACTAAGCACGTCAAAATCGGGATTGCGATCAGCGTGCCGATTACGACCGGGCCCAGCATACGAGCACCAGCTTGGCCTTCGCGCGGCTGTCCAGCACTGGCCGGTAGTCCACCACGACTGAGTGCCACAAAGGCGATGACGCCGGCGGTCACCAGTGCAGTCGCGATTGCGATGTTGATCAGCACGGCATAGATATTGTCCGGGCGAAAGAACACGAGCGACACGGCCGCGGCAGTCGCGGCACCCATAATCAACCCTTGCGTCGCCCAGGTCGGCATCACGAACACCGCCAGACCGACCAACATACCGATCGTCGCCAGGCCAAAGCCCCAGTGCCAGCCATACGTCTCTCCGATATAGCCGCAGAGCAGCGGGCTCATCGCCGCGCCCAAGTTGATCCCGATATAAAAAATTGTGAAGCCGGCGTCCTGTTTGGAGCTTCCGGCAGGGTAGAGCGATCCGACGATCGTCGAAATGTTCGGCTTAAAGAAGCCGTTTCCGCAAATCAGCAGTGCCAAGGCGAGAAAGAAGAAGTATTGGTTCTCGATTGTCATCAGCAAGTGTCCGCCGGCCATCAACAGGCCGCCGAGAATCACTGCCAACCGAGCTCCCAGCACGCGATCAGCCAGCATGCCACCAAAGAACGGCGTCATATAAACGAGTGCGGTGTAGGCACCGTAGACGCTATACGCTTGCTTGTCGTTGTACCCCAGGAACCCCTTCGTCATATAGAACACCAGCAATGCTCGCATGCCGTAGTAGGAGAACCGTTCCCACAT
>JAGQPK010001114.1 GCA_020426755.1 Planctomycetales bacterium | reverse complement strand
CACAAGGCAGCGAGTCATCGGGCAGGTCAGCGACGTCGTCGACGACGAACAGGCTGCTGTCGATTGCCAATAGACGTCGTCGCTCCAAGCACTCAATTCGCCAATGTCGAACGGTCCCATGGCCGCTCCGCCGGCGGACATTGTCAGCGGCGGGCGAGCTGGTGGTCATCGATCGCCAGTGATCTCCGTGCTGCACTTTCATCAGCGTCGGATCTCCTCTGCAGATTGAAGTGCCGGACGCAGCTCCGGCGTGGCGATTACGTTTTGCAGGCGAGCCAACTCCGCCTGATGTTCTGCTATGAGTCGACCGTAGAGCGGAACTTCGGGAGCCTTCGAACGGGCGTCATGTTGATGGTCGATGGCCGACGTCAAGCATTCGATGGCTTCCGCGGTTCTGTCTTGTTGTTGAAGGCAAATGGCCAGGTTGTGTAGGATGCCACCGCTGCGGCTTGATCGCAAGGCGTCGTTCTGGTTGTCTAAAGTTAGTGACGATAGCTCGCGGAGCGCGGTGCGGAAGATTGCTTCTGCAGCATCGTGTTGATTCAGCGCGAGCAGGCAGCGTGCCAAGTTGTTGCGAGTTGTTGCCCGCTCAATTAAAAATTGCACGTTGTCTGCGGCTTCCGCACACAGACCATCTTGAATCGCAATTGCTTGTTGATAAGCAGCCTTCGCAGCATTGATGTCAGCGTCTTCCGACTGACACGTAAGGGCCCCGAGGCTATTGTAGGCTAGCGACAAGATGTGTCTGGCATCGCGATTGGCCGCACCGTTTGCAGTCCAACGTTCGTAGCTGTCGATGGTGGCGTTGATCGCCTGGAGACGTTTCTCAAGCGGCAAATCCGCAATCTCGGCCATCGCATTTGCAGTGGCGGCTAGGCTGCGCAGATAGCTGGCATTCAGCGGATCGATCGCAACTGCCTGTTCGAGCGACGCTTCGCCCGTCGCTAATGTGACGGCTGCCGCTGACAACAGGCCAATTTGCGCTTGCAAGCGGCCAAGGTTCAGATAGGTAACGCCCAGGTCGTGGCAACGTTGCCCGTCTTGAGGGTCCGCGGCGCAGAGTTGCTGCTGTTGAGAAAGCGCCACTTCATACAGGGATTGAGCGTCCCGATAACGGCCAAGTCGGGCGCTGGCGACACCGGCGTTTTGCGCTGCGAGTGCACTCTGCGCAATCAGTTCCGAACGAGTATCGTCGCGGGCGGCGTCGGCCAGCGCACGATATTGCGCGCAGGCGACTGAGAAGGCAGTGACACTCTCAACATATTGTCCCGCGCGATCGTAGAGTGATCCCAAACGCATGTGAGCGGACGCAACTGCTTCACGCAGACTTGTGTCGTCGGCCGCATAGTCGGCAAACGATTTGTAATAGGCAATCGCCTCGTCCAACAACTCTGCCTGCAATTTATCCGTGTTGGGCAGTTCGGCCAAGCGATCGACTAATTCGAGGTCAAATCTGTCAACTACCGTCTGGGCGACGTGAAGATGTCGAGTCGCCTGTTGATGTGACGCGGCGATCTCACGATTCTTGTGCATCATCCACATCGTTGTGGCCGTTGTTGCCGACAGGAGTAGACCCAATGCGGTTGCGACGGCCAGCGTGAGCCGTGTATTGCGGATGACGTATCGGCTGAGTCGATCCAACGGCGTCAAACGTCGCGCCAGTGTTGGCTTCCCGGCAATGAAGCGGCGCAGGTCCTCGGCGAGTTGCCCCGCATCTGCGTACCGATCATCGCGCGTCTTCGACATGGACTTCAGGACGATTGTTTCCAGATCGACGGCTACTGCCGGATTGCGTTTTCGCAAAGGCGGCGGCTCGCTCGTCTCGATCGCGCGCGTTACCTCACTACGATCCTGTCCCGCGAAGGCCGGCTGCAGTGTGAGTAGTTCGTATAGCGTGGCTCCCAGCGAATAGATGTCAGTGCGATGATCGACAAGATGCGTCTGGCCCGCCGCTTGCTCCGGGCTCATGTAACGTACGGTGCCGATCTGTTCTCCTGCGCGTGTGAG
>JAGQPK010001113.1 GCA_020426755.1 Planctomycetales bacterium | reverse complement strand
CAAGCTCTTCGGCGCCGATGTAGTGGATGTTTTTATTCTCGTAGATCAACGCCGCATCGCCGACGGCGGATGCGATGCTGCTGATGGCCACGGGCGAGTTAGCTGTCCGCCCCGAGTCATCTAGTGTGATACGGTCGACGATCAGAGAATCGGCGAACGCGGTTGGCTCTTCGCCAGCATCGATCGTGAAGGTGCTTGTCACGACATCGAGCAAACCCGCTTCACTGCCGATGTTGATCTCGTCTCTTCCCGCACCTGTGACAATGTTGACCGGTACGGCGGCATCCAGACGTTTGAAGTAGATCGTATCTTCGTCGGTGCTAGTTGTGATGTTGATCGATGTGCTGGCTTGCAGTTGGCCATTGAATTCCAGCAACGAGCCTGTGCCGACGTCCAGGCCTTCGCTATCCGCCACGACATTTATTGCTGCGCCGGCGCGAATGAGCCCACTGTGTTGAAAGTTGTCGCCAACATAGAAGGAAATCGAGCCACTTGGTGCGATGACCGATGCAGAATCCGAGAGCACGATGTTCTGACCAAACGATTCGGCGTCGGTCGCAGTCAGCACGATATCGCCCAAGCTGGACGAGATTCGCAGCGGATTCATGCTTGCTCCGACTTCGGTGAGCACCACATGGCCACCCGCTGTGGCAGACATCTCACCTGCGACTCGTACCTCGAGCGCATCGGTCAGTGAGCCGATCGCACGCTCGTTCGCTGTTGCCCCAACGCTTGCGTCGGGTGTTGCCGCGAGAACAAGTGAGCTCGCCGTGATGTTCACCGCATCGTCCGCATTCGCATCTAGGATTGAGCCTGCTGCGAGCAGCTGCAACTTGTCGCCCGAGCTGACGGAGTCAACTTCGAGATCGCCACCGAATAGTTCGATGCGAATACTTTGGTTGGCGCTGCCGTTGAGCAGCGTACTACCTTGGTCGCCGGCGAGGACTTGGATTCCATAGTTGTCGTTGCCGATGACTCCATTGCCGGCGACCAGGTTCAGCGTGTTGGTGCGGATGGCCCGCGGATTCACCGAATTCACGCTCGGGAAGACAACGAGATTCCCGTTCGCCGCCACGGTGTACTCAGAGTCGTCGTCCTTGATCGTCCAACGCTTTCCTACCTCAACGGTGCTGACCGTCGGATTGGACAACGCATATCCTGCCGTCGCAAAAGCATCAATCACGGCTTGCGATATCGTGCCGTTGCCCAAATTGGACGCTTCGCTGGCCGGGATGCCAGAGAACATCGAATCCGCGACGATGCCTGTGCCAGAGATCGACGTCTCGCCAAATGGATTGTCGATGAAACCGGCAAGTCCGATGAGCCCCGAGTTTTCGACCTTGATGGAAGTCTCGCCCGGCGTTGAGTTGGTCGTGGGAGTGAACTCGGTGGTGGTAGGATCGCCGCTGACATTGATTGAGTTAGCAGCAGTTGCCGACTCGTTCGCAACATCCATCCGTTGTAGCACGAGCACCTTGGGCGATTCGTTTTGAATGACGACTTCGTCATACCCGGATTGGAACGTGACCGCCGGCGCTCCTTTAATGACACGAGGATTCGTCATCAAAGAGTCACGATTGGACTTGTTTACGACGAGATTGACTGTGCCTCCGAAACCCCCTTGATTGACGAGGTTGTCGACGAGAATCAGCGTATCGGTCTGTGTGAACGTTATCAGTTCCTGGTCGACAACATTGCCGTTCGCATCGATGATTAGTACGGGATCAGCGGCACCGGGAAGCAGGATGTTCGAGTTGAGATCGATAATACGGTCTGCCTGAAGCGTGTCCGATTCGGACGGACCGCTGCCCGCTTGCAGACCTGCGCCAGTGTGCTGAGCTGATGCGGTCACGTCCGTCAGTGACTCGTCGGTCAAAGCCGAAACATTCAGGGTTAACGACTTGATCGTCGATCCTGCCTCTGTCGTGACCTGGCTCGCGGTGTCCATGTCGACGCTTGCGTCCGCGTCAGGGTCGCCGGCCAACGAACCCCTGCCGTCGGTTGAGGTCGA
>JAGQPK010001112.1 GCA_020426755.1 Planctomycetales bacterium | reverse complement strand
CCGTGCCCGAACCCGTTCCTGCATTGCCTAGCCGCGTGGATGTAGCCGACCGTGGCGGTGTACGTGGCGCAGATCAACTGCTGGACGGTACTGCGGCGACCGACGACGGTCTGGGTTTGGAGCCTCCGCCCGAGACGCCGAAGTCACTGGACGTCGGTCGTTTCTTGGACCGCCAACAAGTGCTTATCAAGCAAGATCCTGCCGCTCAGATCTGGCAGCGCGTGCCAACGGGAGAACGGTTGCACGTCGGTGACGTGTTAATGTCACTGCCAACCTATCGGGTGCCGTTGGTGCTGGCTTCAGGAATGCAGGTCAACCTGATTGGCGCGACGCAACTGGAACTGATTCCACCCGATCACGAATCCACGCCGCGCTTCCAGATCGAACGTGGGCGGCTGTTGGTCGCGACTTTCGCTCAGTCCGGCACGAAGTTCGGACTGCGCTGGGGCACCGATCGGGAGGCGTTGATTACCCTGGCCGACATGAACACGACGTTGGCAATCGAATTGCAACATCGTCATTTGCCGGGAACCGATCCGACGAATGCCGCGCCACACGCCGTGTTGAAGATCATTGTGACCAGCGGTAGTGCGAATTGGGAATCGGCCGGTAACCCGGCGCTGCAAGTTGCTGCCGGTCAGCGATTGGTGGCAGTCGATCAGCTGCCCGGCGAAGTCACTGACGTGGCACAAATGCCCAGTTGGATCGACGGTAGTGATGCACGACCGCGCGATGCAATCGCCGCGCGAACGTTATCCGAAAAGATCGCCGAAGGGCGGCCCGTCAGCTTGGTGCTACAAGAAGAGACCGAAGGACTGAAGCTCGACAACCGATCGTTGGCGATCTGCAGTCTGGCTTATCTGGGCGACCCCGCGCCGCTGATCGTGGCACTCAACGATCCGAGCTTCAGGGCATATTGGAACGCTCAATATGAAACGCTCACCGACGTCGTTGCTTCATCAAATGAAGCGGCGAACCAAGTGCGGTCCTCACTTGTACAACGTCACGGTGCGGATCAGGGCGAGAAAGTGTTTCGCGTGCTCTGGGGATATAGTCCGGCGCAACTTCAGGAAGGGGGCGCCGCAGAACTCGTACGATGCCTCGATGACGCCAACGTCGATATGCGACTGTTGGCGAACGAACAGCTTAAGGAAATCACGGGCCAGCCGTCGTTGTTCCGTGCCAATGCCGGAGAACGGGATGCTCAACGCCGGGCAGCGACAGTCCGGTGGCGCAAGTTGCTCGATGCCAATGGGATTTCGTACGCCGAACTCCCTGAACTTGTGAAGTTGTTGCAAACGGCCGAGGAACAGACGCAACCGTGAGTTCCCCCGTCGAAGAACATCGGCAAGCGGCACCGCACCAAGTCCGGTGTGCAGTCCTGACCGTCAGCGATACACGCACATTAGAAACCGATCGCGGCGGTCAACTCTTGTGCGAGCTGCTGGCGTCTGCTGGCCATGACATCGTGGGACGCGATATCTGTCCAGACGAGCCTGCGCGCATGCAAGCACTGCTACAGCGCTGGCAATCTGATACCGACATCGATGCAATTCTGCTGACAGGCGGGACTGGCATCACTTCGCGCGATCAGACCTACGAGACGGTGACAGCATTGCTGACGAAAGAGTTGCCGGGATACGGCGAACTGTTTCGCTGGCTCAGCTATCAACAGATCGGCACCGCCGCGATGCTCAGTCGAGCTGTGGGTGGAGTCATGATCGATACCGTTGTCCTCACCATGCCAGGCTCGCCGGCCGCTGTCAGGCTGGCAATGGAGAGTGTGATACTGCCGGAACTGAAGCATCTCGTGCAACAAGCTCGCCAGTAGGCGGATAGCGAATATCGAATGTTGAATATCGAATGTTGAAGGTTGAAGGTTGAATTACCCATTTTGAACTGCGTTGTCGTCGATCTTCGCTAAGTCCTCATCGTCTGCATTTCCTTAGGCCGACGGCCCGGCAATTGCCGCGTTCTTGTCTGCAATCGATCGGGCCGTTGGCCCTTGATCG
>JAGQPK010001111.1 GCA_020426755.1 Planctomycetales bacterium | reverse complement strand
CGTACTTACGAGCTGGATCGCGATGATGCCCGGCACGTTGTTGTACGCCTACCTGGGCCACGTCGCCGGTGCCGCCATTGGGGTGCGTCGCGAACGAACCGCAGCCGAGTGGGTTCTGCTGGCGGTCGGATTGCTGACCACGCTCGTCGTAACTGCCTACATTACGCGGCTGGCACGCAGCAGACTTGCCGCGGAGCAGCCGCAGGGGTGACGGCCCGCGGGCCAGCTCTCCCCCTTCCACGCCGCAGTCCAGGCAGCGAGCACCTCGCCCAAGCGGGTGGGTTGCGAGCGCAAAGTGCGTTATTGCTCAATCTGCGTGAACGGCTTTTGTTTAATTGAGGAGCGAGCTTCTAGCCGATCTTGACCGACGTGTGCCCCCGTCTATCATGAGAAGCGAGTAGATCTTTTCAGACAGGGCAAACTAGTAAAGCGTCATTAGCAGATGATCCAGGCCTGGGGACAAGTCGGAACGCCTCAATCACGGTGGAGCCTCCACCGTTTGGTGGCGGTCTGGGCCATCCTGCTGTGCCTGCTCGCTCAACTCATCCCCGGCGGTAACCTGCAGGCAGCCAGCTTGCTACTCCGGGGGCTTCAGTCGGAGGCAGAATGCGAGCTGCCC
Organism: Planctomycetales bacterium; assembly: GCA_020426755.1. Lineage (GTDB taxonomy): Bacteria > Planctomycetota > Planctomycetia > Pirellulales > Pirellulaceae > JAGQPK01. Next base: position 1,393 of record JAGQPK010001111.1, on the reverse strand, counting down.
GGCGAGGAAGAGAGTGAGACAGAATCTGATGTCGAAGCGACGCTCGCGGCACACGTGCAATGTATACGTCGCGAGGCGACGGCAATTATTGAAACAACGATCGTTGACGCGACTGTCAATCGCGGCGCGATCAATTCGGTTCAGCGAGCGGCCCTGACCTATTACGGCCATCGCATCTCACACGAGCAGCTTGGTTGTTGGCGCTGTTAAACGTGGCATCGCGCCATCTCGCACGAGTCTCGACGCTCTTCATGACAGAGTACGAGCACAGTGTCTGAAGGCATATTCCAAGAACGAATGACGGCTTTGGTGTTCACGCGCCGTGCAGTCTGACGTTAGCGCATGATCACTGTGTTTTCTCATCTCGCGGCCGGCCGTCCGGTTGGTTCGACGTTCGCGTTTCTCAGACGTTAGGTAGTAACAATGCAGAAGCTAGTTGATGGAATCCATCGATTCCAACAAGACATCTTCAGCGGACAACAGCGTCTCTTTCGCGATCTGGTCGATGGCCAGAATCCGATGGCGCTGTTCATTACCTGCTCTGATTCGCGCATCGATCCCAGCTTATTGACGCAGACGCAGCCGGGTGAGTTGTTCATCATGCGAAACGCCGGCAATTTGGTGCCGCCTTATGGCGCTGTGCATGGTGGTGAGGCCGCCACAATCGAGTATGCCGTGAGTGTGCTCAAGGTGCGCGACATCATCATCTGCGGTCATTCACACTGCGGTGCGATGAATGCGCTGTTGCATCCAGAACAATTGGAACGGCTGCCGGCGGTCCGCAGTTGGCTGCAATATGCCGATGCCACGGCCCGCATCGTCCAAGAAAACTACGACCATATTCGCGACCCACAGCCACGGCTGACATTGACGGTCGAGGAGAATGTGCTTGTTCAAATCGAGAACATTCGCACTCACCCGTCGGTTGCCGCAGCACTGGCGCGCGAAGCGGTCAAGCTTCATGCCTGGGTCTATAAATTCGAAACAGGCGAAGTCTTTGCGTTCGACCCTAGTCAGTCGCAGTATCTTCCCATCGAAGAAGTGCGTGGCACGCCTGCCGTTATGGCATCGGCCCGCAGCATCTGACAAGCGTCGAAACGTGCGCTGCTCAACTGAGCAATCGCATGGCACACTGCAATCACATATGACGGAGTCAATCTCCGGCGAAGATAACGAGGCGAAGTTATGACCCCTTCTCATCAAAACCCGAAGAACACTCGCTGGTTCCCCTGGGCCAACGACGAATCACGCATCTGCTTTGCTGCGGCGATCGGTTGCGCGGTTGTCGGCTTAGTCGCATTCTTGGTAAATATGCTTTGGCCAGCGACCACTCAATTGCACGCACTCTTTTTCGTGGGCGTCTTCTACATGGTGCTGGCAGCTATTGAGTTCG
>JAGQPK010001110.1 GCA_020426755.1 Planctomycetales bacterium | reverse complement strand
AGGTCATAACGTCCTGGACTACGCACCTCGCCCAGCACGAAGATGTGCCGCGGCGCTCGAGTTAGCAGCACGGGGGTGACTTCGATACCGTCGACAATCATGCGATAGCGTTCGTCGACTTCAGCTTTCAGTTCATCGAGCGACAGGCCTTGCGCGGGAACGGACCCCAGCGCGGGCAACTGCACTGTACCATCTGGAGACACCGAGGTGCGCACCGACTGGCCACCTACACCTTGGCGGTTGTCGACCGTTGATCGCAAGTCTTCAAGTTTCGTGTTTACTTGTACTGGCGTGACGGTGATCGTCGGTTCTTTATAGTACTTGGTGTACAACTTCTCCAAATTGGCACGCAACGTTTCAATGGTCATGCCCGCAGCCGCCACCTGTCCGAGCAGACGCAAGGTGATGGTGCCGTCCGGTTGGATGACGAGTTCTCGATCCAGATTGTCATCCTGCAGCGATTCGACGCGAATTTTGTCGCCGACGTTCAACTCATAGGGCCGCCCCGAAGATGTACGCGTGAGTCGGAAGATGAACACCACGACATCGTCGACGCGCAAACGGTATTGAGGAACATGAGCGGTCCGCGACGGTCCAATGTATTCACCTTGCGCCAAGACTTGCCACGGCAGCGGACGATGTGCTCTCCAGCTTAGTTCCGGGCCGCACGATTGATCGAGGCAGTCGACACCTTCAATCGGACAATTGCGACACGTTTCGCAATTGCCGATGATGCCGCCCATCGTCCCGCCGGCAGAAATGCCCTCGTCGAAACCTGCGATGCTTGTCGGCGCGACGGGCACGTAACGCGACGGCACTTGGGCTGACGACTCGTTCGCGCCGGAACCGAGCAACAGTACTACCGCCAAGCCGCGTAGAAGCCAGTGTTGTCGGCTGCGATCTCTCGATTCGACATTCACGCAAGTCGTCCTTGTATCAACGTGTGATTATGCTCGGGTGTGTGGCTCGGTGTGGTTCGCACCAATTATGAGAATGGCCAGGCTCGGCGAGTCGACTTGTCAGACTTTGTCTTCGACTTCGACTCGGTCGGTTTCGCTTGCTGCCGTGGACGTTGGGCACTCCGAGCTGCGGCCGGCGTGGGCTCACGCATCTCCCAATTGTTCGCTGCGTCGCTCTGCGCACCTGCTCGCGAGAACTCTTCAGGCGTTACCCATTGCACTTGAGGTTGATTCCCAGCGGGACTTACGCTCGTCGCCGCGGACGACAATGAGCGATACTCGCTGGCGGCCAAGTTTGCCAAATCGTTCTCACCAAGTTTTTCGTGAACGCGTGCGAGATTGAGCCACGTTTCGGGGCAATCCGGGTTGGCGGAAGCCGCAAACCGCAACACTTCCCTCGCATCACGAAGTTGGCCGAATCGTGCGAACAACACACCCAGTTCGTTGGCGGCCATGTAGTGTTCTGGATAGATCAACAACGCCGCTTGATAATAAGACATTGCGATCGGCCCGTCGTAGCCTTCCTTGTTGGCCGCGGTGACGTCCAGGTGAGGTTGAAGTTTCGCCAAGCCGTACAATGCGTCTGCGGCCGCCAGCTCATGCCCGCCCGCAATCGCCAACTGCTGTTCCGCGTAGGCATGATAGGCTTGAAGCGCGGCCAACGGTGTGAGCTGCTTCTCGTCGCGATTTTTTAGGACCGGCGTGCGATGCGCCATGATGACGCGCCCGAGGTCGAGATTGCCTTCCAGACCTGAACCCGATGGGCGGAAGTCGCCGGCTTCCTCCAAGGCACGAACGCCTGCGGCCAACGCATCTGCATGGCGCGTCGATCCTGTTTGTGCGTCGAGCGATTGGCTGACGAGACGCAGAACTTTGATGAACTGCGAGCGGGAGCTGTAGATGGCGCCCTGCTGCGCTTGGCGAATGCCTTCGTTGATGTACTCGCGAGCTTGTTGCACCGGGCCCGGCGGCAAGGACGCGGCTTGTGGCTCGTCACGTTCCAGCGGCAGAATCGAATCGTCCGTGGTCGGCGCCGGTCGCTCCGACGGCCGAAT
>JAGQPK010000110.1 GCA_020426755.1 Planctomycetales bacterium | reverse complement strand
CTTGCGATAGAAGCAAGCTCGCAGTTCCCCCTCCCGTAAACGGCCTCCACTTCTCGCAATTCGACACCGGGATGGGGTTACGGGGGAGGGCACCCAAACGTACCCTGAGTCACGTTAGCTAGTTGCTGAAAGTCAAAGAGATTCGTGGCAACGGGCTCAGACTTCTTTGCAAGTACCAGCTCCGCGACAGCCGCCCTCCCCCTGTATCCCCCTCCCGTACTGCGCGTATCAAGTCAGTTGAGAGTCGATTGCGGGAGGGGAACGGCGCACGTGGATCTCAACTGAGTGCCATCAGACTAACGCCTTTTGGCGAACCAGAGTCGCCGCTCGGCCTAGCTCTTTGTCATGCGTTTGCGATGCGTCGTCTAGTTCTTTGATGGACGTGGCGGCCCAGCAGATCACCGTCACAAGCTGATGGGGTGATTTGTGACAAAACTGAGAAAACAGTTGCGGTGACCGCAGTCGTCGTCAGAATAGACGGCATGCGAAGACCAAGGCTATACCTACGGCGCGTGGGAGTGGAGGCGTTGGAACGACGGCATCTGCTGGCGTCGCTCCAGGGCATCGTCCGTGAAGATCAGAGCGGCATGGGGCAAGCGCTCTCCAGCGATCCAGGCCTGCCGGGAATTGGCGTCTACTTGGATTTCAACAATGACGGTCAGTTGTCACCTGGCGAACCGCTCACCGAGACGTTGTCAGATGATCCCGCCACCGTCGAAGATGAGAGCGGTTTCTATTCGTTTGACGTGCCACCTGGCGATTACGTTGTGCGCCAGTTGTTGAACCGTTCGTCCGATCAGGATTTGGGAAACGATCAGGTTCCGCGATATCTGCAGACGGCGCCACTACGCGACACTGTCGGTCCTACCCACGGAATGAGTGACTACGCGCAGTTGCAGAATAGCTATGCGCCCATTCGTTACACGTTTGAATTCTCAGGTGCCGTAACCGACATCGCTGCCGACGTCCTACCGCCGCAATGGCGGGACGTCAACCTGGGAACAGAGTGGTTCGCTTCGTTCTCATTTGGTTACCACCCCAATCCGGTCGTAGAACCGCATCCGTCGTTGCCGGCACTCCGTTACCGAGTCATTGACGCGTATGAATTGCGATTTAATGGGGCTGCAGACGACGCTGGTGTGGCGGAAGCCGCGCACGTTGATGCTGCCCAAACGGAGCTGGTCGTCATCAATGGATTACAAGTGATGCAGGTCGCCATACCGCTGATGGCCGACAGCCAACTCTGGATGGTCATTGATGCCAGGTTAACCTTGCCCGCGACGGACAATCGGTTGCCACAAGGTGGTGAGGTAATCGAACCCTTGAGCCTTCGCGTAATGCGGGGCACTACGCTCGATGGAACCGTCCTGCTTGCTTCGACGTCTCTAACTCATCACTGGTCGTTTCAGCGCGCTGACCGTTTTGGAATCTGGGCCAGTTTGCCCGCTGATGAGGATCATTCATTCGATTTTTGGGATGCTCGTGATGATGATGAGGATGGGTTGCCCAATCGCTGGGAAGAGCTCGGCGGTGGGCTGGATGTAAATGGTGACGGCCAGATTGATCTCGACTTGGCCAGCCGCGGCGCCGACCCATCGCATCGTGATCTGTTCGTCGAAGTCGATGCCATGATTGGCCGCGCGCCGATTGCCATGCCTCAACCTCAGCCGCAGATCGACGGGGTTCAATTGACCGGCACGGTGCTCGATGAAGTTGCTCGTTCATTTGCAAACGCCCCTGTGCGAAATCCTGACGGAACCGAAGGAATTCGCCTGCACATCGATCTAGATGAAACCGACTTGACGCTTGAATCGTTTACGCATGCTGATCAGCCGTGGCATGAGTTTGACATAATCGCTCAAACACATGCTGGCGGTCTGGAACGACGTTCACTCGATCCCAATCAAGTCCACACCTTGCTGGCACGAACGTACGTTTATCGCTACGCGTTGTTCGCAGATACGCGGGCGAATGGCTCGTCGGGGCTTGCGGAGATCTCCGGCAACAACTTCTTTGTGACGCTGGGCGATTGGACGCGACAGTTGCCCGACGGAACGATGGAGCAAGGGGGCACGGAAGAGCAGCAAGCCGGTTCATTCATGCATGAACTGGGGCATACGCTCGGCCTGCGGCATGGAGGCGACGACGACTTCAACTTCAAGCCGAACTACTTGAGTGTCATGAACTATCATTGGCAGGTTCCCAATCAAAATGACGGGTGGGAGCTCGACTATTCCCGCAGCGCGTTGCCGACGCTTGATCCACTCCACCTGGACGAACAAACTGGAATCGGCGCCCCACTTCGTTACTCGCGCCGCGCCTTCTTTCTAGCACCGGATATCTTGCGACGCGTTGGCGTTACCGGTTCCGTCGATTGGAATCGCAACGGTGACGATACCGACACGGACGTGGCCGTGAATTTCTATCGGGGCTTTCAATTCGATTCGCAAGGGCAGGGACGTAGCTTCGATTACTTCGCACGCGATGACGCTACTTTTGAGTTCGCGTTAGCAAGCCACAACGACTGGCTGTTCTCACCTGAGGACTTTTACCTTCCCGATGATCCTGAGTTTGCCGACGGCGTGCACCAGTGCGACAACCCGGAGCATTCTGAGCAGTCATGCTACGAAGATACGACGGATTTCTTTACGTTATCCGTTTCGCCAGATCCATTCGAGCCCAACGATCGCTCAACGCCCGTCGCGTTGCCGTATGTTGACTGGTTTGAACCATTCGACTTGGATCTCTTGAGTGGCGAAGCAACCGGCATCTTTTCCTTACACAATCTCGAAGACTACGACTGGTTTCTCAGTCCCGAGTTGCCTCAGCCGATCGGCAAGATGACGGCTAAGATCAAGTTTGATTCGCAGGTCGCCAATCCACCTGAGCTGCTTGTGTACGATGCAAATGGAAGGATTGTCGGCCAGTCGCGGCAGAACGCGGGGCTGCAGGTCGTCGACATTGACCTTGGTGACCTCCCTGCGGACACCTCCCTATATCTGCTCGTCAAGCGCAGAGGGCAGTCGGTCGACGACCAGCAACCAACCAGCCTAACGGTCGATCCACTGGAAGGCTTGCGATATCAGTTGCAGGTCTACGCGCCACGCTTGGAACTCTGGACGGGTTCTCATTGGGACGGTGCACAGCCCGATCATGGGCAGGCAGGCGACGGCGTCTCGTGGAACGATCCTCGCAACTGGTCCGTTGACGATGTTGTCGATACCGCTCCGCAACCGGAAACGGCGCATGTTTTCGACAGACAAGCGCAGCCTTCACTGATCGGCCTGGCAGAGAACGTGGTTGTCGACTCGCTGCAGTTCGCTAGTTCTCAGACGATATGCTCCTCTACCTGTCCACATACTCTCACCGTGCAAACCGGTCTAATTGACGTCTATCCAGATGTGAGCGCCACGGTCAATGCGGCCTTGGATGGAGCAACGTTGCCGATCACCAAACAAGGCCAAGGAACACTGGCGCTTTACAACGACGCACCGTCCATTGCGGTTTACGACGGAAGACTGACTGGCGCTCCGCACCTTTCTGGCGACCTGTTCATCGGACCGCATGCCATCGTAGAACCAAAGGGAAATCTCGTGGTTGACGGTGTTCTGTCACTCGACGGAACTCTTGCGGTTGATGTCGCTGCAACGACACACAATCTAATTGAAGCCGACACGCTGCGATTTGCGGCGTCGAGCGTCCTACTCATACAAGCCAGTACTCACATGGACGGTCCTAATCTCACTGTGCAGAAGACGATTGTGACTGGTGAGACCGTACAGGACGCTGCTGGAGATCAACTTACAATTGACGAGTGGCGCGGTGCGGATCGATCGAACTCGCAAATCACTGACCATGCGGGTTACGGTGTGTTTCTGCGAACGGTCACTCATGAAACGGATCGTGTGAACGTGAGCGTGTATCAGGCGAGTGCCGGCGACACGAATGGAGATGAAACATTTGAGTCGGCCGACCTCATCCTGGCTCTACAAGCGGGTGCTTACGAATCAGATGTGACAGCAGGGTGGTTGCAGGGCGACTGGAATGGCGATGGCCGCTTCGACACGACCGATCTTGTCGTGGCCCTGCAGCAAGGAACGTACGCTTCCTGAATGAACAAGTGGATTCTGCACCGCTTGCCCAAAGAGAAATCTAATTGAGTATCGAATGTTGAATATCGAATATCGTATTGGTGGATGAATCGAATCCGAGCCAATGATAGACACAGATCTACATGGATGACTTCATTTATCTTCTGAGCGACAGATGAACAACGCTCGCGCGGCAGACTGGATGCTTGCTGGCGTCCTTACTTCGACATTCAACATTCAACATTCAACATTCGACATTCGATATTCCGTATGTCAGAAACCCGTTAAGTGCCATCGGCGGGAACAGTTCGGGCCACTCGTAGACCGTATGTAAAATTGATGGCACCCGGCAGCGAACTATATCGGATTGCCGATCGAACCAACTTGGCCGCCTGCCAGTTGTGGCCACCTCGTTGCCAACAAAGTCTGCCGGAATCGTTCGAATTGGACGACTGCGGATCGCTGTCGGCAGTTGGTCCATCATGGCACCACTCCAATGCATTGCCGTAGATGTCAAACAGCCCAGCCGGATTTGGAAGAAGACGGCCAGCTTCCGACAGGGGCGTCGATGTCGGTTGAGCGCACCAGGCGTATCGGTTTAGCAGGTCAATGGTACCGCAAAATCGTGGCGTCGTCGTACCCGCCCGGCACGCGTACTCCCATTCCGCTTCCGTGGGCATGCGATACCCGCGGCGCATCGTCGCGTCCGCTACCGCCTGCATGGTGGCGTCCTGCGAGGTACTCACTGGCTCGTAACACCATTGTGATGGTGCGATACCTGCCGATTCTGAAAGCCAATTGCAGTATCGCGCCGCATCATGCCAAGACATTAGCGTCTGCGGGCACGACTTCGAGGGGGCGACCTTGGCAAGCTCCTTGCGATTCTGGCGCCCGTTAGCTGTCAGAAAGGCGTCGTACTGAGCAATCGTGACTTCGGTTGTCGCAAGTGCAAACTGGCGCGCGATTGTCTGTGAGTGCTGGATCTCCGCAGGCGTCCTTTCCGGTTCATCGTCCGCAGTGCCCATTGCGAACTCTCCCGGTGCAAACGTGACCATCGTGAATCCAAGTGTGTCCTCGAACCAACCACCATGTCGACTTGCGTTGGTAGTAACAGTTGACGCGGCTGGCAACGACCAACGGCGCTTTAGCCACGTCGCGGCCGAATGGACTTCCGGATCCTCATCGATTTGAGCGAACTCATTCAGGATTGAAGTTAGTTCTGGCTGCAGATGTGCGGGCAATTGGGAAAGTTCATACCTGCCCATCATCATAATAAGCGCAGCACGGATCCCGGGATCCGTGTCTTGAGTCAGCAACTGATCAGCTACGATGCGTGCGTCGACGCCAAGTGGTGCGAAACCATCAATCAGACGGACGCGCAGTGTCGGATCAGCCTGCCGTCGCAGTAATGGCAAGACTCGAGTCAGATCGCCGAATCGCGCCGATACAGCGGCAGCACGCACAGCCTGTTTCGCCGCGTCGTCACGCAATGCCGGCGAGTTCAATGGATTCCGAAAGCCTGAAACCGATTCATCGAGTAGCGTGTGTAGTGTCGCTCGTAACGCCTTGCTTGACTCTAAGCCTTGCACGTGCATCGGAAGCTGATCGTCGTCATCTCGAACAGCTAATTCGGCTAGAAGTGATTGTCTATCATGAGCGAATGCTCGGATGGCAATACGTGCCGACGCACGAACCACCTGATCGTTCGGATCGGCGATAAACCTCTTCATCAGCAGCGGTAATAGCTCCTCGCGATTGCGTTCCGTATTGCGCAGCCATTGTGGGAGACGCGCAGGCGGAACGGCCAACAATGCCTCAGTGATCCGCGTGGCAACTTCCGTGGAGAGTGTCAGTGGCTCTTTCGAGCAATAATCGAGCAGGCTCAGAGCGCGTAACTGCTCCGCCGGAGAGATCGTGTCAGCCTCTTCGAGCTGCTTGCGCAACGTCTCCTCTACATCCGTTGGCAATGCGTCACCAAAGATCTGCTGGGCAATGACAAGTTCGTCCTCATTCAAATGCAGCAGCGTCGCTGTTATTTGCTCGGTCAGGCGGCCGTCCAGGCGAAGTTGAGCTATCGCAACCCAATCCGTATTCGACCACGCCGGGGGCAGCGAAGGTTGTTCGCGTAGCACACTCAATGAGAGGTCGGGATTGGCCACAAGTTCGTCAATGAATGCAGGGATCCGTTCCAAACGCGTCGTACGAAGCTGTCGTACAGTGTTCAACATTTGCTGCCGCGGGACACGGCTTCGTTCCGTCGTCCACCAGTTGACGGCCAACATTCCCACGATTGCCATCGCTCCCCAGCGAACAGCGTGGTGTCGCATGCTTTGACGAATCAGTTTGCGTTCCGCTGGTTGCCAATGCGCCCGAGTCGTGCCAGCCAGAATGCGAACAAGTTCAACAAGAGACGGCAGCTGACGTTTGCTTGGATCCGCCTGCCAATACGCAGCGCGCTCACGCAGCGTCGTCCGTGCGCGACCTCGAAACGTGCCTTGCTCTTCGCGATTCAACCACTGCCGAATTGACGGCACCAACAGGTCATGCGTTAACTGGTAGTGGACCATTATCGCGTTCGGAACATGCTCATCAACGGATGCGTCGTGAACTGTCGTGACGAGACGCAATTCGGTGTCCAGTATGCGCAGAAGTCGGTCAAGTTCGACCGGATCTGCCAACCCTGCTGCTGCAATCACTTCCGCACGTGAACGTGGGCGGGCACGCAAATGTTCTCCTTCCGGGGGCAGCAGGCAACGGAGAATGCTTTTGATCTCACGCAGACAACGTCGACGATGCGGTGGCGCACTATCGGGTCCCAATGACTTTTGCAGAAAGGCGACCCCGATACCCTCCCAGTTGCCAACATTCCGGAGTGCGGGAGGTGTCCAAGGAGATTCTCTCAGCATGTCGACGAACAGCGACAGATGAATCGGTGACACTCGGCCGTCACTCGCCGTCAAGCTTTCCGTCGCGACTTCGAGAAACCGTTGTTGATCGGCGGTCAATTGGTCGCTTGCCGGCAAACAGTCAACGACTTGCCCCAGCTTCTCCAACACCACCCTGGCGTGCGCAGGCGAGAAGCGATCCACGGGAAGGCTATTGTCCGTACCAAGCTGTAGATCCAATTCGTCGAAGAATCGTACGGCCGCCATCCAGAATTCGTCGCGAACCAGCACGATCGCCTGCAAGCGATCTCCATCACATTGACGGATCGCCGGAACGATCGTCTGCTCGCAATGGGCACGGTTCTGCAAACATTGCTCAAATTGATCCAGCACCAACAGCACTCGCTGGATTCCTCGACGTGGTAGCTCGCGACGAAGCTGCTGTGTGAGGCGGGTGAAGTCACTCGTTTCGTTCAAAAAAGGAAAGCGTTCGCGTAAGGCTCCGATTGAATCCAACGCAGTTCGCTCTGCAGATGACTCGACGAATACGTACGCAACGTCACGCGCAAGTCGTGGCAGAATCGCTGCTCGGACGAGCGAAGTCTTGCCACATCCGGACGGGCCATAGATGAGTCCGACACGCAGCGTAGGCAGCTCTCGCTTGCAGTGTATCGTATCAATCCGCTCCAACCAGAATCGCACGGCCGGCGGCAAACCGTCGCGATCGACCGGGCCCGGTAACAACGAATCATAGCCAAGCGTATCACGTTCGTCGAAGGCTCGTAGGCCGTGCCAATTAACTTGGGACACTTGTGTCTCTGTACTGGCTTGGACCCGATCGCGCGGCGATGTGTCCATCCCGCCTAGAGTGTCGATTGTCAGCAAGAATGCACGCAGGTCCCTAGCCAGATCGGCCGCAGTAGTGTAGCGATCTGAAACCGCACGCTGTAGACACTTGAGGCAAATCTGCTCCAGTTCGATGGGCACTGTGTCAACAAGTTGTCGCGGCGGTCGAGATGTGGCCCGCTGTACCCGCTCCAGTAACGCAACTGGTGTCGTGGCATGAAACGGAAGCTCTCCCGTTAGCAGCTCATAGAGCACGACGCCAAGGCTGAAAATGTCGGACCGTCCATCGACCAAGTGCCCTTCGCCGCGCGCCTGCTCCGGACTAAGATATCCCAACGTGCCCCCCTGCCATCGCTCGTCGCCGTAATCAACCTCACGTAGGGCCAAGCCAAAATCGGTCAGATATGGCACATTGTCAGGCGTGATCAAGATATTGCTCGGTTTAATATCGCGATGGATCAGCTTCAGGCGATGAGCAGTGTGAATTGCATCCGCAAGGGTCGCGACTAGCTCTGCAGCATATGTCCACGTGATCTGCGTGTCACGCAATTGTTGCTCAAGCGTCGTCCCCTCGATGTACTTCGTGACGATAAAGCAGCAACCATCATCCGAGCGGCCAACATCATAAATTGGCACGATGTTGGGATGATCGAGCTGCGCCAGTGAACGTGCCTCTGCCATTAAGTCGAGCGTCTGCGCAGTTGGCCAAGATTGTCCAACATGCTGATACTTGATCGCGACGGTTCGCCCCAGCTGATCATCTTCGGCGAGATACACGGTGCCAAAGCCGCCACGTCCTAGTTCACGGACAATCTGGTAGCGACCGAACGCAACTGGATTGGGCGGATCGGCTGATTCCTCGACGACTTTGGACTGGTGTTCCGCCGCAGGTGTCTCAGATCGAGTGAAGTGATCTCTGTCGGTATCATCGTTGACGTCGTCAAGATGCTGCCGCAGGAAGCGTTCGCAACGTTGACAACCCTGAACGTGATCTTCAATGCGTGCCGCTGCAGACGGTTCGGTCAAGCAGTCATCCAGATACGCGATCAGCTGCGTCGATGTCGGGCAAGCCGATTCTATCGCAGACGCGTCAGCAGTCCCTAGACGATCGGACCAACCAGGCGATTCTTCATCGCGACAGATATATCCACAGTGGGAACATCCCATGCCCACTAACAAAGTGACTTTCGCACCACACTGTGGACAGATTGTCAACGCAGCCATGTTGCGACTCCCGCACTCACTCCGAATGGCTTGCCATTAAATGGGCAATCTCGGTTCGCAGCATTTTGATTACTTTGCTCTTGGCTTTGTAGACGGACGCAATGCTCATGCCCAACTCGTTAGCAACGTCACGAGCTGCTCGGTCGTCAGTCTTCAGTAAGCAGTAAGCTGTCCAGGTGTGTTCCTCGACTCTTTGTCGTACGAATCGTTCTGCATCACTCAATAGATCGTCATAAAGCGAGTTAGTCAGTCGATTGGAGATCGATGCCGTGGCATCCGGCAGCGACGCCAGCAATTGATGTACTTTTGTATCGCCGGTTGCGTGATCCAGTTGCAATTGTTGGGCGCGAAAAGCATCTCGCACCGCGTTGCGCGTGACGGTTCTCAGCCAAGCCCCAAACTTCTTTGTCGGATCATATTGAAACGTCCCCATAGCCCGCAAAACTTTTACGAGAACCTCTTGGGCGATGTCTTCTGAGTCGCTTGACTGGAGTCGAAACGCTTGCCGAATCAAGTCCAAGATTAAGGGCTGATAACGTTGGACGAACTCTTGCCAAGCACCGTCGGAACGTGGGTCTTGCACGCGGAGCAACAGCGATAGTCGGGTAGTCGGCCAAGAGTCGTGCGACATTTCGATGGTTTTCGGGAGTGGCGGCGACCGGACAAGTCCGTGACGTAACTGTCCAAGGCATCTCAGTTTACGCAATCACGCCGCTCGGTTGCAGTCTTTTTCAAAAAATGTCGGTTTGCTGTCAGATTCCGCCTGAGGCCTCGTACAGGTTGTCGCCGCCACAAGGCAGATCGATGCGAATTCTGCTCTTGATGGTGCACCTGTCTAACAGCTTCACTCAAGGAGTTCCGTCATGCGCCGATCGACCAAAAATGCTCTGTCACAATTGTTCCGCACGCGATCCCATGCATCCCAATCTCGCAAACGCGTCAAACGGGGACTGCAAACTCAATCACTCGAACGGCGCGAACTAATGACAGTTTCGCCACTGACGACTGATGGGACTGATACACTCCCGACGGACCAGGCAGACTCTGTCGCAGATGTTGTGAATACCTCCGATCTGACGACCCCAGCGGACGACACATTCGACACGGCACCCACCGATCCATCAACTAAACCGACGGCCGCACTACAAGTTGCGATTAATAGCGACGGACAGCCGTCGACGGTTCCGATCTTTTCTGAACGCACATACGTGGTCGATGAGGTCTCAGCGGTTGCCTTAAATCAGGATGGACTCGTCGTCGCGAGCGTCGAACAAACCGATGGTCGTGTGCACGTCGTCGAGGATTCGGCCAGTGGTAACTTTGCGTTTGTTGATCAATCCGAAGTGCAACTCTTCGACGCTGGTGGGGCTTCCGTCGCCAGAGTCACGGGCCTGAGCAACCCGGCCGTCGAGATCGGAGAAGAAGGCAAGGCATGGATCATCGACGACGGACATGTGATCTTGCTAGGCAAAGACGGCAAGCCGATCGCGCAAGTAAATACCGATGGCCGCGGTGAACTAGTTCGCGGCGAAGATGGCGCCTGGTGGGTCGTCGATAAATCGAGCGTGACCTGCTTTGACAAAGATGGCAAGAAGCTGGGACGTGTCGAGAACTTGAAGAACCCCGAGGTAATTCAAGGCGAGAACGGGCAGTTCTGGATCGTCGATGACGGACACGTGATCTTGGTCGGCAAGGACGGCAAGCCAA
>JAGQPK010001109.1 GCA_020426755.1 Planctomycetales bacterium | reverse complement strand
ACCGGTCTGCGTCTGGAAGCACTAACGCATGGCGACCTGCCGTTTCAGGGCCCCGGCCGCAACGGTACCGGCACCTGGGGCGTGGTAGCGTTGGAAGTGTTCGAGCAACAGCCAGGCCAGTCCGAATGGACTCCGATTGAACTGCGGAATGCGACTGCCGACTTCTCGCAAACAGAAACCCGCACGGACGATGGCAAGAAGGCCCACGGTCCAGTGTCATTCTTGATCGACGGCAGCGATGACACGGCCTGGACAGCGGATCGAGGCGTCGGCCGGCGGAATCAACCGTCGGTGGCGACCGTCCAATTCGCCACGCCAATCACTCGACCATTGGGCACTCGATTGAAGATTGTCTGGCGAGTGACGGACATGCTGGGCTGTGCTCGTTTTAGCTTAACGTCCGTCGACGCTCCAGCAGCGATTCCCGTCGACTACGCGGCGCAACAGGCCATCGCGCTGCCGCCGGAGGAACGAACGGACGAACATCGCGCCGCAATCTTCACTGCGTGGTATCGATCATTGCCCGAATTGCAATCGCTCACGTCACAAATCGATGCCGCCTGGCAAACCTACCCTACCGCATTGACTTCCGTGCTGCATATGGCGGAGCGGACCAGCGCGGAAGCACGCACGACTTATCGGTTGGATCGAGGGCAATGGGATCGGCCACTGGAGCCAGCAATTCCGCAGGTTCCAGCGTCGCTAAATCAACTTTCACAGACTAGCAAACCGAATCGACTCGATTTGGCACGCTGGTTGGCCAGTGTGGAATCTCCGCTGACAGCACGTGTGGCAGTGAATCGTATCTGGCAAGCCATCTTTGGTGAAGGACTCGTACAAACGGCCGAAGACTTCGGAACTCGGGCGCCGACGCCAGAGCATCGCGAACTGCTCGACTGGCTGGCAGTCGAACTTATGGAAAACGGCTGGAGCCAAAAGGAACTCGTTCGACTAATCGTCAGCAGCGAGACCTATCAACAGTCGTCACATGCAACCTCAACACAGCTTGAGTTGGATCCGCAGAATCGATACTTGTCGCGTGGCCCTCGATTTCGAGCGGACGGAGAAGTGTTGCGAGATATTGCCTTGAGCGTCTCCGGACAGCTACACAATCAACTCGGCGGACCGCCCGTGATTCCGCCGGTGCCACAAAATGTGCTTGACTACAACTATGTCTATCCGAGCTATTGGACCGCGTCCTCCGGCAACGATCGCTATCGCCGCACGATTTATGGATTTCGTAAGCGTTCGATGCCAGACCCGGTGATGTCAAATTTCGACGCGCCGAACGGTGACGTTTCCTGTGCGCGACGAATTCGCTCCAATACACCACTAGCCGCTCTTGCGACGCTCAATGAAACAATATTCGTTGAGTCAGCTCGCGCATTCGCACTACGTATCCTGCGAGACGGAGGTGACAGTGATTCGTCACGGGCCGATTATGCCTTCAAGCTTTGTACTGCGCGACTACCGACTGATGCGGAGCGCAATGAGCTACTCGCCCTGCTCGCCTCGCGCCGTGTGCGACTCGCTGAAGGATGGTTGAATCCACGTGAAATCACTACTGGAGAAGCGAACACACTGCCGGCCCTGCCAGACCACGCCACACCCCAAGACGCGGCGGCCTGGACCCTGGTAGCACGCGTGTTACTCAACTTAGACGAAACCCTGAATAAGAATTAGCTACTAACGAGACGTCGCCCTACAACAGTGAGGGCGCGTCGACGAACCCGAATCATACGCAGGCACCGTCGGACTGCCTTCGCGTTATTCGTGGTGAATCTAGCGTTTCCTACTTTTTAATAACTGGAGCAGATTGATGAACCGCGATCAGACGGCCGCGCGTCGTTGGTTTCTGCAGCAATGCGGCGTGGGCTTAGGTGGCGTCGCGTTGCACACACTGTTGCAGCGTGAGTCGCTGGCCGCTGGGAACGACGGGCCCTTGGCGCCCAAGGCAGCGCATTTCCCAGGGAAAGCAAAGCGTGTGATCTATCTCTTCCAGGCTGGGGCCCCA
>JAGQPK010001108.1 GCA_020426755.1 Planctomycetales bacterium | reverse complement strand
CTGCCTTGGGGGCTGAGAAGCGCACTCGCCGCGACCGCGCCGATCGTGTTGCTCTACGGATCCGTTTACTTGAAGGCGGATCCCAGCGGCCGCTTCTCTTGGCAAACCGGAACGCTAATCGGGCTGGCGGTCATCGTCTTGACTACGACGTGGTCGCTACTCAATTGGCTGCACCAGCGGCCGGCGGGGATGAGTACGACGGTCGCTGTAAGTCTGGCCAGCGCAATTGCAGGACTGTGCATCATGATGGCCGGCTACATCAAAGGCGGCGCGGCTGCCTTTCCCTTGGCCGCCACTCTGCTTGTCACCGCGGCCGGACTGGTCTGTATCACGCTGCGTGTCAAACTCACTACAGAGTTCGACGCGACAGCATTGAGTGCGGTTGGTGTTGTCGGGCTCTTCGGCCTGCTATTCATTGGCCGCTTTTTCGGTGGCCTATCGACCGCGCAAGCACTGACGCTGTTACTCGCGCCACTCTTGTGCGGTGTAACCGAGCTGCCGTGGTTGCGTGAGCGTCCCAAGTGGCAACTGGTGACGGTGCGTCTGACGCTGGTCACGACATTGCTAGCGATTGTGTTGTTTCTGGCGAAACGCACCTTTGACCGTGACATGGGACCGTTGCTCCGTCGCAAGCCCGATGTGCGACACGTTGTGGCAAGCCAGACTGCGGAGCCTGCATCGTTATGGCGTTGATCTATTTGTCACGCCCCAACGGCGGCGTAACAGCATGGGGAGCAGACACAAATAGCCGCCCAAACCGGTGGGTTCGGGCACAAACGTCAACACAAGGTTGGGCGGAGTGTCATTCAACGGACCAGTAAGTCTCGCCAAGTGGCTCGTACCATCCTCGACGAATTGGAGCCCATCCACCTGCAGTCGAAACGCTGACATGATTGTGTCACCGTCAGAAGCCAAATCCATTAGGATCTGATCGGTCACATCGATTTCATAGTAAATCTGCTCGCTGTCAGTCGGCTGCACAAGTTCACCAACGAGCTGCTCATAGCCAGCGTCCTCGAAATCACTCGCTTGCAACTCCACGTCGTTATCGAGCGGATTATGGTAGAGCGAAATCGGCCCCGTCGGTTGGCTTTGCGTGATCAGTTGAAACCGGAGCTTCGCGCTTTGAAGCGGTCGGCTATCCATTGCTTCACGCGGCAAGTTGAACTTCGTTATCACACGTCCAACCATGTTCGAGGTGTCCGAATCAAACTCACCTACCAAGTCAGTAATCGTCGAATTAGCTACCGAGTCCCCCAGGTTGTCAAAGTCCTCGTCGAGCACGCGATACTGCACGGTCGGCAGCATCGCGATTTGATTGTGTTCCCAGGGAGCTGGCGACACGTCGACATACCGGAACGCCACCGGCACTGTTGTCGTTAAGTTGCCGGCTAAGAGTGAGATATAGCCTTCGGCATCTCGCAGGCCGTCTGGTAATCGACGCAAAACCTGCGGCACGTCAGGTTGAGGGGTGCCAACAGCCCAGGCGGTCACAGCCACCGCCATGTCGTAAACGCTAAATTGGAGATTGATGTCTTCGACTAGGTGGGACAGCGACATGTCGGTTGAAATCGCTGGAATGTTCTGCGTGCCGAAGTTTGTCGTGATCGAGAGTGATTGTTGATCGTTGTTGACGATCAGGTATCCCCAAGCACCGCTCCCGGCGGCGCCTTCCGTCGCCTCGCTATCGATACCGCCCACACCAACGACGCTCCAAGCATCCGCCAGCCCGTGGACCTGAGTGCGTACGCTGAAGTTGTGATAAAGCTGTCCTGCAGCGTAGGTGTTGGTCTGCCAATAGCCAGCTAATTCGCTGGGGCCCGACGTGGGAGGCGAAATCAGCAAACTGCCGTCTTCGATCACGACCGTGCCGCCATTCAAGGGTGCTGCGTATGGCAGCCAGCTAACTGGACTGCCATCGACGAGATTCCCGTCTTCAAAGGAATCAATGAAAGCTGCGCCGCCGAGTGCAATCGACGTGATCGCGAGCCAACAAAGCATCGTACCAATCACA
>JAGQPK010001107.1 GCA_020426755.1 Planctomycetales bacterium | reverse complement strand
AAAGGATGCGAGGATCGATGGCATCCCGCCCCGCCGTGCCGGATCTTGCCTTGATCGAATCGTAAATCTCACTCAGATCGAGTGACTCCACATATTCCCAGACCGTCCGAACACGATGATCTTTGACCAGCCATTGATCCAGAGAGAGAAACTGCATCTCCACCTGATATCGTTCGGGCATTTTGGTGCGGGCGTCGCCACGTTGTTCGCGTTGTGATTTGCTCATCCACCAAGTTTAGCGCCAGCCCAGAATCGCACAATAACGCCGAACCGCAAAAACTCACAGCCTCGTAGCGACAGCATGAAGGTAGGCCGGCGTTTCAACGCCGGTGAACGCGTCCCAGCGTCGATTGCGTCGCGTAGCGACAGCATGAAATCCGCGCCAAGATCGTCGTGATTCGTCGGCGAATTGTCGACGTTCCGCGCAGGCGGT
This sequence comes from Planctomycetales bacterium, assembly GCA_020426755.1. Lineage (GTDB taxonomy): Bacteria > Planctomycetota > Planctomycetia > Pirellulales > Pirellulaceae > JAGQPK01. The sequence goes on along the minus strand of JAGQPK010001107.1, from coordinate 1,583 downwards.
GATGCGTTGCGAACGTTCAACTGTCGCGACGCGACAAGCGGGCAATTCTGCGGCTACCCCAGCGATAAATCGTTGGGCTACCGTCAACAATCGCTACGCGATGCAGGCCGCCGGCGGCATAAACGTTGACGTCAGACTCCCAAACGCTGGCGCACTATGAGAACGCGTATACCGTTCTTACGTACGCCGGCGTCTGATTGCCACACCGCACAACAGACCGAGCATCAACAACGTCACGCCTGCCGGTTCCGGAACCGAATGAGCAGCCCCGACTCCGGATGTGTAACCGCCGTCTTGGAAGGCTAACACCAAATCCTTCGTATCGAACTCACAGTCCATGTTCCAGTCGCCAGTGGCCCAAGTTGAATTCTTGGCGACACCGTCTTCGTACTCGCCGGCCGCGAAGATGGCCACAAGATCCCGCGAGTCGAAGACCTGATCCAGATTCGAATCGCCGAAGTACGTCTGCTTGACGTCGTGTACCCAACTTCTGCGATCGTCGATGTCCAGATCACCATCGCCGTCCAGGTCGCCGTGCGTACCGTCGCCGGCCATGATTCCGGACACGTCCGCCGTTAGGTCGAGCACGAGTTCGCCTTTGCCTTTGGACCAATTGCGCAGGTCCATGTGAGCTTTCTCGAAGAAGCCGTACGGTGACGCGCTGCCCTCGGCGCCGAACCCGCCTAGCAGTTCGAGCAAGTCGGCCATGCCTGCGTCGCCCAGTAGGTCCGCCAAGTCGCTGAGGTCTCCAAACAGCGAACCCGACCAACCGCTGCTCAGCATATTCATGCCGAAAATGCCATCGATCTGTGGATCGATGTCGATGACGGCAACTTGCATATTCTTGTAGATCAAGTCGACGCCTTCGCTCGTCGGTACTCGTAACTCATCAAAGAGTACGACCGGCGCACGCACCGTACCACCCACGCCGCCGATATCTTGAAACGCGATCGCTTCGTCATCCAGCGTGCCGTTCCCGTTCGCGTCGAGTCCCATGTCGAACGCGATGGCCGACGAGATTAGGCTCAACTGAGCGCCCGTATCGACAATGAAGTTGCCTGATGTCTCTTTGACATCTTTGGTAATCACGTGAACCGACGAGATGTCACTCCAGGACGGCAACGGGCCGTCACCTTCAGCCGGGAAGTGCAGCGGCGACAGCGGGACGTGGTAACGTCGCAGGTTCGTGTCGGGCATCGTATCGGAAAACGTTGTCTCGAGAAAATCAAACTGTAGACCGCCGCCGGACAAGATATCGTTCAAGTCGAAGCCGCCACCCGCGCCGCCACCGAGACTCGAAATGTTGAATGTCGTCACGCGACCGTCCATTAACGGCATGCCGGCAATGCCAAAGAACGAACAGAAACCAGGCAGCGGGCAGAAGCTTTCGGTTTCACTGGAGAGGATCCGCGCGTTTTCGACCGTGTTCACAGCGCCGTCAGCGCCGCCAAAATTCACATGGTACTTGGCCGATACGTCGAATTCGGTAAAACCACCGACGCCTTGCTCGTAGAAGGTGCCTTCCGTGCGATAGCCGTTGCTGTTCATCTCCGCGACCGAATCGTCGGTCGCCAGAATGCTGT
>JAGQPK010001106.1 GCA_020426755.1 Planctomycetales bacterium | reverse complement strand
GCCGTCGACTGCGACTGCACTCGCCAGACCGATCAGCATGGGGGCGGAGCGCGTCAGCGTGAGCGCTACGGAAGAATTCATGACGTCTTCGCTTGAGCTATGAGTTGCAATCAGCCATGACAGCATCAAGCACGTCAATGAAAGCAGACTGTAGCCGAGCCATCGGACTGTTGGAGAAATCACAGTCACCCGCACTGTGCGGATTGGAGCAATTTGTGTCAGTGCGGCGCAATATAAGAGAGCCATCGCAAACTGGGCCGAGTCGTTTACGCGCAGCAGCGTGATTAGATAAATTGCGATCGAGGCGATCAACCAGTATGGATACTTGAGTTTGTCGAGAAGCGACATGCGTGCGTCATTGATTCCGCTTGCGTTCTATCGATGCCCGTCTAAATTAAGCGGTGTGGGTCGGGCGTGCAGGTTCGTTCGATCTTATCAACTTTGAAGTGACTCACAAGTATTACGATGGAGGCGAACGGTCGAAGCAAATCTCGCGTTCGACAGTTCGGAACGACGATGGTTAGTTCACAGTTGTGGCAGTCGTTGCCGCGCGGCGCAACGTGGCGCAGCGGTTGGTGGTTGTGTGTTGCAATATGGGCATGCGCTCACAGTAGCGGCGTCGCCCAAGCAAGCTCATTTCTCGAAGCAACGCAGGCGCGCATCGTTTTCAATGGTCGCGTCGAGCAAATGGGACCGGCAGGTTCGGTGGTGACCACCGGTGAGATCGGCACGGGGTACTTCACTTACAGTTCGACCAACACGGATCATGTTTACGTCAGCAGTGGCCTGCCAGTATTTCCTGTGCCGCCGCAGATCGCGATTACGCCCGACATGAACATGAGACTCGTCGACGTGATTCAGCTTTCGATTGCAGGTATCGATTTCGAAAAAGGTTTTGCGGCGGTCGGCAGCGGACACAGTGAATTCCCGCTGGACTACTTTTGGCACTTGCCGCTCGACGCGGGTGACACGTTTCCTGATGCGAGTAGTGTTGGGCCCAGAATGGTCGTTGAATCCGGGCCACCCGGCGATGTTGCCTTAACGAATGAATGGGATTTTGGATACAGTCGCGAGACGTATTTAATGATGCAGGCCGATGGCACGTTTTTGATGGTGCATCCATTTCCTACTTCGACCCATCCGCAAGAGATGACCATTGCGTCGGGAACGTGGCGTGCGGAGCCGGTGCCGGAACCGTTGACCGTCATGGCATCGCTCTGTGCCATCGCGATTGGATTCGGACTGCAGCGCATTGCGAGACGACGTCAGCTAGGTTAATCAAGTTGCTATACGGTTTATATAGCTCCGACGCGCTCGTTAGTTCGCCGCCACGCGTTAGCGTCGGTTGCATCCTGTCGCGGAGTCTCCATCTGTTGGTGAAAACCGCGGCTGGCGCCTTTCGGCGAACTGGATCGCTTTCGGCGCACTTGCGTTAGTACGACGCGGCGGCACGCAGACTTACCTATTCTCGAAACGCCTGATGGTCGTCAGGGTGTGGAAAGCCTAGTTGCTTGTCCACTCGATTCAGCAATGACTGGCCGCTCTCGTATCGCTGCAAGTTGCGACAGAAGAAGTCGACGGTTGACGGCACCCGTGCGGCACTTTGTGCACCGACGTGCGGTGTGATCAAGACGTGCGGCATCTCCCAGAGTTCGCTGTCGGCGGGCAAGGGTTCAATTTCAGTAACGTCCAATGCTGCGCCGCGCAGGTGTCCGGATTTCAACGCCGCCACAAGGTCATGTTCGACGACCACCGAACCGCGTGCGACGTTGACGAGATAACTACCGGCCTTCATACGGGCGATTACGTCGTGCTTGAACCAACCTTCGGTTTGAGAGTTCAATGGGACGCACAGAATGACGACGTCGGATTGATCAAGCAAGCGGTCCAGTTCCGCGGCGGGCCACAGTTCATCGACGTGGGCTGGCTTACGTATGGGGTAAACGTCCGTCGCCACGATCCTCACGTGAAATGGCGCGAGCACCTCCGCGATGCGGCGGCCGTTGCCGCCGAAACCAAC
>JAGQPK010001105.1 GCA_020426755.1 Planctomycetales bacterium | reverse complement strand
GCAGACTCGATTCGAGCCATCCGCGACGGCACCCGTCGCGACAAGCGACACGAGCGCGTGACCACAGACCACCTATACTCAGCTTGAGCGCTGCACCTGGGATGGCATTAGATTGAAGTTCCCGTCAAGCGATTCCCGTTCTATTCTAATGGAACAACCGCAACCTCGGGCCGCGCCATTGGCCAAGACGCCGCAAAGGATACTCACCATGCCGATCGAATTTTCGTGCCCCAATTGCCAGACACGATTGCGCGTACCGGACGGATCCTCGGGCCAACTGGCACAATGTCCGAATTGCGGTAATCAATCCGAAATCCCCGACATCGACGCGTCATCGGTACCGCCACCCATCGCGCCAATTGCGTCTCCGCCCCCGCGGCCCTCGTTGGAATCAACGGTCGGGTATCAAGCTGCCTCGACGCCGTATCAGGACGCTAGCGAGCGATTCGGTGCTCCCCCAACCGATGCCCTCAATCCGTACGCCGCGCCACCCACGGTGAGCCCTGACTATCACCCGAGTGCAGTTGGTGGCATCGAGCCACGCCGGACTTCGGTGGGTGAGATCATGGATAGTACCTGGCGCGTGGTGCGCGACAATCTCGGGCAAGTCGCCCTGCTGGGCATCGTTATGTTCGCCCTCGTCGTGTTGATGCAGATCCTTACGTTCATGCTTACGGCGTTTCTTGGTATCGCCGCAGATCAGAATGAAGTGATGGCGATCATCGCCTTCGTGCTGATGATGGGACTGATGTCTGTCACTCAGTCATTCGTCTTCGCCTTCGTTTGCAAGGCATCGCTGAACATCGCGCGATTCGGAGACATGAAAATCGAGGAACTCCCGCAGGTGCTCAGCAAGGTTCCGCGACTGATCGCGATCTACGTCTGCATCACGATCATCACGATGTTGGTCGGTTTTGTTTCGGCGTTCGTCTTCGCGTTGATTGCCGCCCTGATGCCCCAGAACGATTTCGGAGAACTGATCGGCGTTGCCATGTTGCTGCCGGTCATGTTCGTCATGACATTGGCAATGCTGCGATTTATGTTCGCGTTCCACTTTGTGCTCGATCAAAACAACAGCATCAGCGCCGCGATCAGCAATTCGATCGCCTATACCCGTGGCAATACGCTGTCGATGTTTGGAGCTGGCTTGCTCCTGTACATTCTGGTCGCGATCGTCACGCTGCTGACACTGCTGATTGGCGCCGTTGTCACCGTCCCGTCATTGATCGTGGCAATGAGCGTAACGTACCTGCTGATCACAGGGCAGATGTCAGGTTCGCAAACGGAAAGGATCGGCTAGTGCTGCGTTGCAGCTAATTGAAATAGGGCCTTGTTCGCCGCAACGCAGTTCGCCGCAACGCGCTAGAGTCGGTTCCTGCCCCGCGCCGATCATCCCATACCCAGAACCGCGGCTTGCGCCTTTCGGCGAAACTCCAGATTAAGCTGCAACGCAGCATTAACGTCGTCCACCGTCGATCACGCCTTCGAGCGGCGAACTGGCGGTGGCATAGAGCCGTTTCGGAATGCGGCCGGAACGGGCGGCCCAATAGCCGGCTTGGCAGGCGAGTCGCATGGCGTGGGCCATGCCGATGGGGTCTTTGGCGTGAGCGATCGCGGTATTGAGCAGCACGCCGTCCACGCCCAGTTCCATCGCGGCGGCGACATCGCTGGCTGTGCCCACCCCCGCATCGACGATCACCGGATAATCTGGATCGTCCATCTTCAAATACTCAAGACAGATACGAATGTTGTTGGGGTTGAGAATCCCCTGCCCCGATCCGATAGGACTTCCGGCCGGCATGACGGCCGTGGCACCGGCCTCCTTTAAACGCCGCGCCATGATCGGATCGTCGCTCGTATAGCACAACACCTGAAAGCCGTCGTTCACCAGCCGGCGCGTGGCCTCAAGAGTGGCAACCGGGTCGGGCAACAATGTTTTGTTATCGCCGAGCACCTCGAGTTTCACCCAATTGGCCCCGGCGTTTTCCAAACCGAGCAGAATTTCACGCCCCAACCGGGCA
>JAGQPK010001104.1 GCA_020426755.1 Planctomycetales bacterium | reverse complement strand
AAGATCCTGATTGAACAGCTTGTCGACTTCCGGCTTGTAGTCAAACAGGTCCATCTGGGACGGCCCGCCGTTCATGAACAGATAGATGAAACGTTTCGCAGTCGGCGGATGATGAGGAACACCCGGTAGTCCACCGCGGCGAGTGGATTCAGAGGCGGCGCCATGAGCGTTCGCGCGGCCCAGCAAGGTACTCAGCGCAGCCGCGCCAGCTGCGTTTACGCCGCCATGTAGGAGTTGTCGTCGAGTGAGTTGCAGGCAACGTTCGGTACGAGGATCCATGATCAAGTCCTTGTCGTTTCGCGTGTCGGAGTTCGCCGTAACGCGTTAGCGCCGGTTCAAAGCCAGGCTAACCGCGTCCATCGCTACCTACCTTGAGTAATCACTTCGTGACGGTCTCATCCAGATTCAACAACAGATTCGCGACGATTGTCCACGCAGCCAATTCGTCCGGCAGCAGCGCTTCGTCGGGTGACGACTCACCAACATGGATAAGCTCTTTCGCCGCCGCCCCGTCAGCTGCGTACCGCTGCAATCGTCCGGCCAAAACGTCGCGCAGAACTTGCGTTTCACTCGCACGCGGCGGACGGCCGACGGTCAACAAATAGCCATACGTGATGCGGCTGTCGAAATCGTTGCCGCCCTGTTTGAGGATCCGTTCGGCCAAGGCACGCGACGCTTCGACGAATTGGACATCGTTCATCAGTGCCAGCGCCGCTAGTGGCGTGTTTGTCCGCGGACGACGCACGCTGCAGGATTCGCGAGAAGGTGCATCGAGTGTCGCCAAGACGGGCGGCGGTGCGGTGCGTTTCCAGAACGTGTACACGGAGCGACGATAGAGGCTATCACCATCGTCACGCTTGAATTTCGCCGTGTTGCTGTCTGTGTAGCCGACCGCTTCCCAGATGCCTTCCGGCTGATACGGTTTGACGCTGGGGCCACCAATCGTGGGCACGAGTAGACCACTGGACGACAAGGCAATGTCGCGAATCGTTTCGGCATCGAGCCGGTAGCGGGGACTTCGTGCCAGTAATCGGTTGCGCGGATCGATCTGCGCCGCGTCGTCCCTGAACTTACTTGACTGTCGGTAGGTGGCCGATGTCACGATCATCTTTTGCAATCGCTGCACGTCCCAGCCGGATTCGCGAAATTCGACGGCCAACCAATCGAGCAATTCGGGATGCGTCGGCGGTGTGCCTTGCGAGCCAAAGTCTTCCGCCGTTTCGACAATGCCGACGCCGAAGAGCTGCTGCCACAGCCGATTGACGATCACTCGGGACGTCAACGGATGCTCAGGCGACAATAGCCACTTGGCGAGATCCAAGCGTGTGGGCGCTGCACCATCGGCGCGATGCGCAAGTGGCGGCAGTGCAGCTGGGGTGTTGCGCTGGACCTCCGCGCCCGGCTTGTCGTAAGCACCCCGCAACAAGATGTGGGCAGGCTTGAGCTTGGCAGCGTCACGCCAAATGAGTGTCGTCGGTAGCGACGCGTCCAAGTCACTGCGTTCCTTCTTGGCAGACGCGAGTTCCTCACGTAGTTCCTGGAAATCAGGATTCGTGGAAACGGCGGTGCGGTAGTAATCACGCAACGAGGCCTGTTGGTCATCGCTACGTCGGTCCGCCGCCAGCTCAATTAACTGCAGAATCTCTTTCGGCACATCTTGCTGATGAAATTCCGGGATCAAGTCATTGCGTGTGAACGAGAGCCGTACGCGTCCGAATTGATGTTGAGCGTAGATCGACTCGTGTCGCAGGCGAATGCGAATTCGCGTGCCGCCGGCAAAGCCAAAGGGCGTTTCGGCCTGGAAGATCGCCGTGCGATTCTCTCGACGCTGATGTCCATTAATCGCCCAGCCGGTTTCCGCCTTGCCGTCAATTGCGTTGGAAACCTTGAAGTCACCGTCCGGCTGCTCATGATCGGCCCAAGCGTGTGCCAACTTCACAGGCTGCCACGCGGGTGGGTCTGACTTGAGAGGCGCGCATTCGACTTCGAATTCCGTCAAAACGACATTGCTGTTGGCACTGC
>JAGQPK010001103.1 GCA_020426755.1 Planctomycetales bacterium | reverse complement strand
ATACGGCGTCAGCAGCCGACACAATCCGTCGCGAAGCTGGACTGGCAACGAGCGACCGTTCACGTCGGCCAGTGTCACCGGCGTTGCCTCCGCCATCTTCTGATCACAGATCCTGATCAACTGTTGTGCCAGCTCGGTGTCATAGCACTCGATGTTGTACTCAAAATTCAGTCGCAGGCTGCGAGGATCCCAGTTGCTGGAACCAATCAACGACCAGATCCCATCGACGACCATGATCTTGGAGTGATCGAACGGTGGTGGCGAATGATAGATGCGGCAGCCCTTTTCGAGCAATTGCCAATACTGAGCGGTGGCAGCCCATTGCACATAGGGCAGATTGTTGACACCGGGTAAGACGATGTCGACCTTAACACCGCGCATCGCCGCCACGTTGAGCGCCTGGGTCAGTGCGGCATGCGGCAGAAAATAAGGGGTCACGATGCGAATAGAACGGGAAGCGCAGCAAATCGCGCCTGTTAGCGCATCGGTTATCTTCTCAAAGTCCTCATCCGGACCATCGGGGATGCCTCGCGCCCACGTCTTACCCACCCGAGTTAACGGTGGAAACCAGCCGTCGCCGCGGAGGGACTCCTCGGTCGTGAACGCCCAATCAATGGCAAACGCCTCTTGAAGCTGTAATACCACGGGGCCCTCGACGCGGAAGTGAATACACTCAATCGGATAGGCAGGCTTAAGCGCTTGCCAATGTCCAACGCGAATGTTTGTGCCGCCAGTAAAGGCCACACGTCCGTCAACGACGAGTATCTTGCGGTGGTTGCGCAGGTTGGCGTAAGCTGCGACGCGGGGGAGAAACGTTGGCAGGAATGCTGCGACGCGGATGCCAGAGCGCCGCAGCAAGCGTACCATCGTCGGCCGACTGTAGGTCGAACCGACATCGTCGATGAGCACGCGTATCTCGACGCCCCGCTCTTTAGCGCGCACTAATGCCTGCCGAAATCGCTCGCCCACCTCGTCAGAGTCGAAGATATAACTCTGCAGCGAAATGGTCTTCTCGGCGGCATCAATTGCCTGCAACATGGCAGGAAACGCTTGATCGCCATTAATTAGCGCCGCGATGCGATTGCCCGGTACGAGATGCCGGTCGGTCAGTTCGTAGCCAAGTCGAGCCAATCCCACCAGACTCGGATACTTGTAATCGATCTCCTCCATCCGCACGCGATCTTCGTCGGACAGTGTGATCTTCGGTTCCCAGCGATGCGATTCGCGAATCCGCAAGGCGACAGCTTTGCGCTGGATCCGATTGATGCCAAACATGTAGTAGCCGAGCGGCCCGGCAATCGGCGCGAGCCATGCTAAGCCGACCCAGCCGATCACTGCACGCGTGTCACGTTTGAATAACACCGCGTGCACGGTAACCATCGTAGCCGCTGCGAAGTTTAGCACCGGCACGAAGATCAACAGAACGGTGTGCAGCCAATCCGGCAACAACGGCAACTCGCCTCGCTTACTTCGTTACTCGGTCGGAATCGCTTTGTTCGCAAAGGGTAACACGTCAGGCAGAATCCTGACTCCCGTTGTCAACCGCATCGGTGTCGGTGCACCAACATCGAATTCACACTGCACCAACGACGCCGACCAGCCCATGCCGGGCGGGGAAAGCGTGACGGTGAACTCGCCAGATTCGGTTCCTTTGATCTCCGTGTTCTTGTACGCTCGGCCGATCGTATCGACACGGAAATCGCGAGCCTTCTCATTGACCGCTTGCCACAGCACTGCTCGCTTCGGCGGCGTGCTGCACTTGACATGGATCGTTCCATCCGGCTCACTCGTCCAGGTACACTCCGGACGTGGAATATCGTTAGCAATGCAATAGAAGAAGGAAATCAATGTATCCAGTACGTCCGTATCTTTCAGCGAATGCTCGCCATTCGGTACGTAGCACAGATGCTTCTCACCTGTTAGCTCACCGAAGTAGAAGTGCGACGAGTCGGGACAGAAAAACTGGTCGCCTGTCGCATTAATGATGCACTTGGGCATCGTAAACCGATCTCGATAAGCGAA
>JAGQPK010001102.1 GCA_020426755.1 Planctomycetales bacterium | reverse complement strand
CTCTGGGGCGGATGTGGCAGGCACTATGATTTCCGCTTGAGGCTGAGTGTTGCGGGGATCGCGCACGCCCAGTTGATGTGCAAAGCGTTGGCGATTGGCCGCAATCGATGCCACATACGCATCCGGACTTGTGAAGTCTCGTTTCCATCGCTTTGAGCGTGCGGTGATTGACTTCTCCAGCTCACGCAGCAGAAAGCTATCTGCGTGATCAACGAGCTTTGCCGCCAGGTCGCCATCCCAGGTGAGATGCTGAGTGTCGGGCAGTTGTGCGTTCGACTGAGCAAACGTCGCGAGCAGAATGAACGTACAGAATAGGCTCATGACAGTGCGCATCGGATTGACCTCGTGCCGGCTGTCGCCGGTAAGTGACAAAAACGTTTGGACGGGTGATTGTTTACTCTTTAACGCGCCGCGATGCTACTCAATTCCGTGCAGCTGCAGCTAACTACACTCGCGATGAATGTACGTGGTAGCGAACGTGCGTTACAATGCGATCGGTACGCGGTCCATGTTGGGATTTAGGAAGAGAGGACAAGATGTCGTTTGACGTGAAAGATGCGGTTGCTCTCGTTACCGGTGCCAACCGCGGCATTGGTAAGGCGCTGGTAGAGGGGTTGCTCGAACACGGCGCCCGCAAGGTCTATGCGGCGGTTCGCGACGTCAAGTCCGCCGAGTCGTTGGTTCAGGCTCACGGTGATCGTGTCGTCCCCATTGAACTGGACGTAACAAAACCTGCCACGATTACTGCCGCTGCACGGTCAGCGAGTGACGTGACGTTGGTCGTCAACAACGCGGGTGTTTTGCGGACCGCCACGCCTCTGGATCCCGGTGCTTTCGATGCCTTGACTTTCGAAATCGACGTCAACGTGTTCGGCTTGATGAGGATGGCGCAGGCTTTCGCTCCGGTGCTAACGGCCAACGGAGGTGGCGCTTTTGCCCAATTGAATTCCGTCGCGTCGCTCAAGAGCTTTCCCGACTTCGCCACTTACTGCGCATCGAAAGCAGCCTCGTATTCGCTGACGCAGGCCCTCCGTGCATTGCTACGACCCGAGGGTGTGCAAGTGGTCAGCGTGCACCCCGGTCCGATCGCCACCGACATGGCTGATTCGGCCGGACTCACGGAAATTGCCGAGCCGCCGTCGTTGGTCGCCGATGCACTGATCGACGCACTCGCTAACGACCGATTTCATGCCTTCCCCGATACACTGGCGAAACAAATGGGGATGGTGTATTCCACGTTTGCGACGCACGTGGTCGAAGCGCAGAGCGCCGAGTGATTGCTAAGTGTGCCTGTGACATATCCAACTCAGTGAGAACTGCGGCTCGCTCCTGATCGCACTCAATTTAGATTTCAGGATAGAGAAAAAGCGCGTAGTTCCCCCTCCCGTCCTGCGCGTCTTAAGACAGTTGCGAGTCGATTGCGGGAGGGGGAACGACGCACCTGGATCTCAACTGCGTGCCATTTGGCCTTCGCCTCACGGCTAACTCAACCGCGGCAACAGCTCGGCCAAATGCTGCTGAATCAACTTACGTCCCTCGGCTGTATGTCGCGTGAAGGGCTCTGCCATTTGATCGTCACATACGCCCAATTCGGCCAATACGCTTTTGATGCCTTTGATAATTCGTGAGGGCCCATCGCTGGCCGCGTAGATCGTGTTTGAAATAGCCAACACAAGTTGTTTCAGCTCATCAGCTCGTTCGCGTTCTCCATTGACGGCAGCATTGTACATCTGCACATAGAGTTGCGGGAACATGTTCGCGCCGCCGTTGACGCCGCCGTGGGCGCCACGGTCAATGCACTCCACTAACAATTCTTCGGGACCGACGAAGAAAGCGAACTCTTCGTTCTCACTTAACGCTTGCGTGACTCGATGGAAGTAGTCGAGATCTCCCGAGCTGTCCTTCAAACCAAGGATACGCTCGTGATGGCTTAGCTCCACAACCGACTCGACGTCGTACCAAGTCTTGCAGCAGCCCGGCATGTTGTAGAGCATGATTGGCAACGGCAATTTGTCGACGAGTCTGAGC
>JAGQPK010001101.1 GCA_020426755.1 Planctomycetales bacterium | reverse complement strand
GAAGCCCTGGTCGTCCATCGGCCGACGTGCTCTGGTTCGAGGGAACTGTCACCGAGGGCGGATCGCAAGCTCAATTTGCCGAACTTTCCTGCAACTCGGCTTCAACAATGTTCTCCGCATAACCTCGATAAGCATCGCCAAATTGCTTTGCCATCGAATCAGGCCACACGTGAAATCGCCCGGCTTCAATCGCGTTGAAAAGTTCCTTGGCAACGAGCGACGGCGGCTCGGCGATTTCGGCCAGCCCCGCCGCTGCCGCCATGTCAGTTTGAATTGGCCCCGGATGAACGCTGACGACCAGTGTCCCCTGCTTGCGGAGCGACTCTCGCAAGGCCTGAGTCAGGGAATAGCTTGCCGCTTTGGACGCTGAGTAAGTTGCAAAGTCGGCGAACGACTTGATCGAAGCGACGCTATTGAGCTGAGCGAACGCGCCGCCACCATTCGCCTGCAACACGGGTGCGAAGGCTTGTGCGACTCGGAGCAGTCCATAAACGTTCACGTCGAGCTCAAATTTCAGTGCATCCACGGCGTCAACGTCAACTGCGGATGCCGCTTTCAGTACGCCCGCGTTATTCACCACGACGTTAACATCGCTGGCAGAGGCAGCCGCAGCAGTAATTGACGCTGGATCTGTCAAGTCAACATGAATTGGCACCACGCGGTCACCGAATTCTTCCACCAACGAGTTGGCGGAGGCCAACTTCCGCACGGCAGCGTAGACCTTCGCTGCTCCGCGATTGAGCGCTTCCTCGACGATCGCCTTACCGATTCCTCGATTCGCGCCGGTTACCAAGACCGTCTTGTTTTCGATTGCAAAGCTCATTTTATCTCCCCTCGAAAGTGGTTTCTGAGCTGCCACACCCGTGGCTGCCACGAGGGAATACTAGCGCCATCGAGCCTCCTTACAGATGCTGCCAAAAAAACTTCGTCCTGCTCGCGCAGCAACACGCGAAGTTCGCCGCAACGCGTTAGCGTCGGTTCTGCCCCGGCGCAGGGATCGATTTCGGTTCTGGGAGTTTGGAGGAAATAAAAAAACGACTTTTGCTGTAAGCCCCTGCACGAATCCCGGTATTCCCGTCCGAACACTCGAAAAACGCACTATGGGGAATGCCAAAATGAAACACGTTCGCTGGTTTCTGACCGTGGTTATGCTACTGCCCGCCCCCTTCATTCACGCCCAATCGCCGGTACGCACGGCAAAGGTGGAAGCGCAGTCGCTGCAACAACGGCAGCGCGTTACCGGGTCGTTGCGAGCCGTGGCGCGGGGGGATATCGCAGCGTTAGAAGCAGGACGATTGATCGAGCTAACCGTTCGCGAGGGAGACCGTATTGCCCGGGGAGACGTGATTGCTCGAATTGACGCGAGGCGACTTGAAGCCCAAAAGGCGGAGTTGTTGGCCGAAAGTCGGGTTGCCCAAGCGGAACTGGCCAGGACACGAGCCCAGGGGCGCCTCGCTGCCAGCAATCTTGAGCGTAAAGAGAAACTGATCGGGCAGAATGCCATCAGCCGGCAAGAACTCGAGCAGTTTCAAGTGGCTTCGGAAGTCGCGCAGGCCGACATCGAAGCCGCCGAACGGAGAATTGACCGCATTGTGCAGTCGATCGCGCTGCTCGATGTGCGTCTGTCCGACACTCAAATCGAAGCGCCCTACGACGCGTCGGTAGTTGCGCGCCACGTCGAACCAGGCGACTGGGTCGCAGCAGGTGATCCATTGCTGACGCTGGTTTCCACGGGGCCAATCCAAGCTTGGTTGGAAGTTCCCGAACGGTTTGCCGACGAGATATCTCGCTTCGGGGACTCGGTGATCGTCCACTCGCCGTCAACAAATCAATCATACAAGTCGACATCCACCAAACGAGTCGCTGACGTCAACCCGCGCGTTCGAACGCTTTCGTTTATCGCGACGATTTCTAACCAGGACAATCGATTGGCGGCGGGAATGTCGGTTGATGCATGGATCGCTTCAGGCGAGGAACAAACGTATCTGACAGTCCCCACAGACGCAGTCATTCGCCACGCCAGCGAAG
>JAGQPK010001100.1 GCA_020426755.1 Planctomycetales bacterium | reverse complement strand
CGTCAGGTAGCGACGTGGCACCTTGGTTTTCTCGGCCAGCACGTCCGCCGAGAGCGCGCTCTCGCCGTTCGCCGCCAAACTCGTCACGGCTCGCAATGCATATTCGGCTGTCTTGGAAAGCATCTCGTTCTCCCAAGTATGACAGGCTTCCAGCCTGATCCTGTCTCGAAAACCGGTTTCAATGACAGCCTGGAAGCATGTCGTACGAACCCCAATACTACACCTTGACGTGCAGTATTGAATCCTATACCTTTTGGTGATTGATTCAGTCTACGCATTGCTTCCTGGATCAGCAACCAACAAATCGCCCAAAAAAACGCGTCCGATTGGAGTTCTACAGCCCCAACCACACACGTGGGAAGGAAACGATGTTTCGGCAACGAATCACCAACCACAACGACCGCCATCGCGTCTGCACGCTGACTCTCGCTGTCACTGCGGCGCTCGTGCTCGTGCTCGTACCGGCTGCCGTTGAGGCGCAGCGGGACGACTACAGCGGTCCACCCATCAACTACATGAAGGCGGAAGTCAATGATCCGGTCGCGAAACTGGCTCGACGTGTCGAGACCGGCAAGGTGGAATTGCCCTACGACGAAAGGCAGGGATACCTGCCCGCAGTGCTCAAGGCGTTGGACATTCCGGTCAGTTCGCAAACGCTTGTCTTCTCCAAAACGAGTATGCAACGTTCGCGAATCTCGCCGCGTCGCCCGCGAGCAATCTACTTCAATGACGATGTTTACGTCGGATTCGTGCAGAATGGTGGGGTCATCGAGTTTGCTGCGACGGATGCCAAGCAGGGCGCAACGTTCTACACCCTTGAACAGTCGCCTGACACGAAGCCGGAGTTTGTACGTGATCGAGGCCAATGCCTGACGTGCCATTCGTCCAGCCGAACGCAAAATGTGCCGGGTTATCTGATTCGCAGCGTCTTTCCCAATGCTTCTGGCATGCCGGAATTCGGCAGCGGTACGTTCACCACGGATCACGCAAGTCCGTTGAAAGAACGATGGGGCGGCTGGTACGTCACCGGGACGCATGGCGACATGCGACATATGGGCAATGCGATCTTCAAAAAGCGTGAGGGCGAATTGGATCGCGAAACTCACGCGAACCTAAAGTCACTGGACGATCTCGTATCGACTGCTTCCTACCCGAGCCCACACAGCGACATCGTGGCCTTGATGGTGATGGAGCATCAAACACAGATGCACAATGCCATTGCATGGGCCAACTACGAAACGCGGCGTGCCATCCATCAATCCGAAATCATGAACGAGGCCCTCGATCGGCCGAAGGAACATCTCAGCGAGTCCAGCCAACGCCGCATCGATCGCGCGGCGGATCGCGTGTTTGAGTATCTGCTGATGTGCGATGAGTTCACGCTGACTTCCCCAGTCCAAGGAACGAGTTGCTTTGCCGAGGAATTTCAACGTCGTGGCGTCCGTGATTCACAAGGCCGTTCTCTACGCGACTTTGATCTCGAAATCCGCATGTTTCGCTACCCGTGTAGCTATTTGATTTACTCGGACGCTTTCGATGGACTTCCGGAACAGGTACGCAGCCTCGTGCTGGTAAAGCTAAAAGCGATTCTCACAGGTCGCGTGGGATCGGACGACTACCGACATCTCAGTCCAATCGATCGAAAGAACATTCTCGAAATCCTGAACGAAACGAAGCCGGCCTTCACGGCGACTTAGAAATGAGGACATGATGCGTAGACTCTGGTTGGCGTTCGCAGCCGTAATGGTAGTTTCCTTTATTGTGCTCGGCTGGGTCGGCACGCGCATCTATCAGGAGATGCCACCGATCCCGGACAAGATTGTCACGACGGACGGCGCAACGCTCATCGACACGGGTGAGATCACGGCAGGCCAAAACGTCTGGCAGACGATGGGCGGCATGGAAGTCGGTTCGGTGTGGGGACATGGCAGTTATACCGCCCCCGATTGGACGGCCGACTATCTCCATCGTGAAGCGGTCTTCATGCTCGATCGCTGGGCGAATGATGAATTCAACAAGCCGTTCGATG
>JAGQPK010000010.1 GCA_020426755.1 Planctomycetales bacterium | reverse complement strand
ATTATCGCTCCGGCGAACGAACAGAATTTTGATCGCTTAACCGAACAGCTGAAGCTCGTACAAGGATAGTCGCTGACATGCATGTGCAACAACGAATTGTCCCGTTCCTGTCTTATGTGGATCAGGCGGAAGCTGCCGCGAGTTTCTACACTGCGTTGATTCCGGATTCACATGTCGACAAGACGACCATGAATCCCAGCAACGGCAGCGTACTAACGGTTGAGTTTACGCTGGGCGGAATTCAATTCGTCGCGTTGAATGCAGGCGTTGAATGGAAGTTTACCGAGGCGTTCTCGCTGTCCGTTGCCTGCGAAACTCAGGCGGAAATCGATCGACTGTGGTCGGCATTAACGGAAGGCGGCCGAGAAGTGCAATGTGGTTGGCTTACGGATCGCTACGGTATGTCCTGGCAGATCGTGCCCGCTCAGATGATGCACTTCGTTTCGGATCCGGATCCGCAGCGTGTCCAGCGTGTAATGCAAGCGATGTTCCAGATGGTCAAACTTGATCTGGCGGCATTACAGGCCGCCTACGATGGTTGAGCTTGCTCGCGTCGCCACATGTTGTTCGCTACAAAAACTTGATCGTATGCAGCAACGAATTCCAGAGTCGCGCACCAACAGGTTGACGATCCACTTGAATCCACGCATGAAGCTTAGTGCCGTTGAATAGCGGCAAGTTCGTTTCGTCCAGCCGAATCGATACGAGATAGTAAGACTGCAGCGGTCGACGACCCGCATCATCGTGCGGATCGACCGCCACCAGGGCTTGCGCGACCATGCGTTCGGGCAGGGACTCAAGCCGTTGAAGTGACACAAACTCGACACGACCAGATAGCGGTTTCAGAGGCATGCTATCGCAAACGACGCGCACGTGTTGACCCGCTCGCAGCCATTGACGATCCGCTTCCGCCACAACGACCTGCGCGTTCCAGGCGTGCGGATCACCAATCCCACACACTTGAGTGCCGGCGTTCAGCCAAGCGCCCTGATTCACGGCATCCAGCGGAGTTCCCTCCCAGTCCGGCAGTCGCTCGTTGATGACCGGCAAGTGTTTCTCCAACGGCGTAATAATCTGGCCGCCGGCCGGAGCAACAACGTCCAGCGCAGCTAAGCTCTCTTCCTTCTTCTGCAATTGATTCTCGAAGTCTTCCAACATGGCAACAGCCGCCGGCAACTGCTCAGACGCACGAGGATCTGACACTTGTCGCAACTGCAACTCAGTGACTTCCATCGCCTTCAGGTCACGGCGACTTCGCGCTTGCTCGACATCTAGGCTGAGTTCTGGTGAGTTCAATTTCACCAGCACCTGTCCTTCGCTAACTTGATCTTCTGGCGCCGCGTAGACTTGTGAAAAAACTCCGCCGACCGACGTATATACGCCGACCCAACCACGCGATTCGAGCAAACCGTTCGCACTGACTTCATGCGCGATCGGCACGAAGAAGATCCCCACGACTACCGCCACGCACACCAACACTGCCGCAGCAACTCGACCGCGCCGCAGTCGACCGAAGGCTCCCGGCGAACCCATGGCCGTCGCTAGCCGCTTAGTTGGCGGGATGACCACTCCGCCCAGCAGCGCCGTGATCAATATGCCGCTGATGGCGCCCAAACCCCGCGGCTTCAGCCATGCATATAGGACGAATCCGATACCGAACACCAGTGTGAACCGATACACACTGGCCGCAATAGCGTACAGGCGTAAGGCGCTGGCGTGCAATCTCTCGTGCGCGGGACGATCTGCGGCGTTTTGCGTAAACCAGCGTCGCAGATCATCCCGGCAGAGCAACTTGGATTGCTCGGCCAAGTTTGGCACGCCCCACCAATCAGCCAAAATGAAGTAACCGTCATACCGCAATAGCGGGTTTGCGTTCACCAAGATCGTGCCCATCGAACACACCAACATCAATCGCAGACACAGGTAGTTCAACGCGCCCGGTTCAGTCAGCCACCAGCACCAAGCGGCGAGGGTGGCCAGAATCAATTCAACGTAGACCCCAGCCGCTCCCACCGTGACTCGCTGCCAACGTTGTGGCAGTAACCACGAATCGGATGTGTCGCAATACAAAGCCGGCGTAAACACCATCAACAACGGCCCAATCTGATGGCATTCGCCACCAAAGTGTTTGCAGGCGACCGCGTGCCCCATCTCGTGGCACACTTTGGCCACTCCGACGACCAGCACCAGTGCGGCGATTCCCCTGGTGGAGAAGAGCGAGTCCAATTCCGGCAACCGCGCCGCAATCGCACTGGGATTAGCCAACCAGCACAGCATGGTGACCAGTGCTGCGCAGAGAACGATACAGATCGTCCAGGGCGCGAAGAGCCATCCAGTCCATCGATCGCAGACCTTCAGCATCGGTTCGGGATCGATGCCGGGTAGTTTAAGAAACAACAGGCTACTAGCCGCTTCCCACCATTTGCGTTTTCGCTCCTGCCGCAGCGATTGCCGCAACACGGTGCTTTGGCCACGGCCGTCAACTGCCACAAGATTCAGCCGTTGAAAGCGGTCAAGCAGTTCTTGTAGCTGCGCGATTGACACGCGACGCGGCACGAACTCACGCTGATAGTTCACCTGCAACGAACGCAGCGTGCTGCGTCCATCCAAACCATCGAGTACGCGCATCTCGTCCCGACGCAATCGAGTGTATTGAAGCGAAACAGGATCCTTGGCGACATACCAGCGTTCGTTCCGAAACCAGACCGGAACGATTTGCAAATCATGACGCTTTCGCACGCGTATCGGTCTGTCGGCAACGCTATCGGTGATTCCAGTTCGCTCCCTCGACATCTCACGCATCCCAATGCGGAAAGGCTAGAATGATGCGCGAGTAAACATAGTCGACTATCTCGTGAAACCACACGTACCCCAGGGGTGCTTGGCCGCACGCAATGGTTGCACGCACTTCCGCAGACACATGAGCGGCAGTCCGTAGTGTCGGATCGTCGATCGCCGCCGTGACTTGCAGTTCGGTGTCCCTCGTTTCATTTGGCTGAGCGGCATCACTTATTGAGCTCACCTGCCCGCGGTGAATCCTGCGCGGATCCGTCCCAAGTACGAATGCTACTGCAAGCTGCCCCTGTGCCTTAGCATCCGCCAATTGTCGCTGCCTGGCCTGACGAATTGCCCCGGCGTGCTTGTCCGCGACGCGCAATCGAAGCTGCCACGGACCCGCCACGTCCGCGACTGTTACTAAACGCTGTCCGCGTTCGATCGGGCGAGTACCCAACTGTCGCTCGACGTCCCACGTGACAACAACTCCGTCGATTGGACTACGAACGGTGAGCTCACGTTCCTGATCGCGTAACAACTCCAACTGCGTCTGCAGCGATACGAGCTGTCGTTCGAGTCGCTGCTCTTCGCCGGCCATTCGACCCAATTCCGCCGAGGCATCGCGAGTTTCACGTCCCAGTCGCAGAGACCTCACACTACTTATTTGCTGGTTGGCGATTTGAATTTGCCCGAGAATCTCCGTGATGCGAGCGGAAAGCTCCGCGTTCTCAAGCTGCAGCAACACATCTCCCTGAGATACACGATCACCATGTGACACCATAACGTCACTAGTCACACCACCGCTTGGAGCGTAAACGACCCGTTGTAGTTGTGGTTCAATAGCCCCGCGGGCTGCAACTTGATATGTCGCCGGATAGAACGTCAAGGCCGCTAACGACACCATTACAATAAGCGACACCAGACGTCGCATTGTGCGATATCGGCTGGCGAGCGCGATGTTGCCCAAACCTTTCCATAGCGGACGCAAGAAAATGTGCCGATATTCGTCGGCATGCTGTAATGCCACGGCAGCCGCTTCGCAGAGTCCTTGGATTTGCGCCGACGAAGCAATTAGTTCTGGCGCACGAAAGCCCTCGATGACCAACGCCGCCCAGGGTTGCTGATGGGATCTCGATTCGGTGACTTGATCGCCCTGCTGCGTCAGCAACGGCACGATCTCCATCACTCGTGTCGGTGATTCGTCGAGATATGCCTGCAAGGGCTCGTCGATCTGCGGCGGCAACGTCTCGCGCGTGGGAACGTGGAACGTTTCGCCCCACGCCATTACGCGTGTGGTCAACAGTTCAAGTCGTTTGATAACGTTGGCGCGGGGTTCGAACTGAACTTGACCGCTCACACCGTTCACGCGAAAAGTGCTGCCGCGTTTACAGAGCAAAGTAACTCGATCGCACTGCAATAGCTCGCGCGCTTCGTTGACGACATTGAACGTTGTGGTGTTCCAATCGAGCGATTCGTAAAGCTTAAGAAGTGACGCGATATCGGCAGCTTGATGTTTATCACCGGCAGCGACGGTTGCTGATCTCGCCGAAAACTGTCGACGCAGCACTTTTGCTCCCAGCAGCAGCGACATCTTTTCGGTAGGGGCCAGGGATCTCGATAAGTGTGCCAGCACAACCGCTGGCTGGTTATGAATCACGATCGGTATCACTAACAGTTGCCGATCGAGAGCCAGCGGAGACGGCTGCAAAGAAATCGCATCATCGCTCAGTCCGCGAGTGATGATCGCTTCACGTTGAGCGACATCGCCAGCTCGCACCAAATCATCCGCAGCTCCCGCGACCGCGCGCAGTTCGCTTGGCGCTTCCGTATCCGTCCGCTGCCAGACTCCGACAGACTCGGCAGACCACCCCGACTGCACACACCTGCCAAGCTGATCGCACATATCGGCCGTCGACGTGTCGGGAGTACGATCAGCAAGCGCCGCCAACGAGCGCAACATCGCCGCCCAGCGTCCGTCATTGATCGTAACTGCTTCCGAATCTGCCATGTCACCTGCCGCAGGTCGTTCCGATGTTTCCCCACTCCATTCTTTCTGGCCAAACAACTCAACGCAATCCGCAGAATACGTTTTCCTGTCAATCTAAGGAAGCGCGGTCATAGTGCGGTTTGCGTTGGCGCTTAGTCCAACTGCAGCGGGAACCGCGGCTTGCGCCCTTCGGCAATCTTGGCTGCCGGAGTGCAGACTTTCGCAGGGTCGGGAAACTTAGCGCCGCAGGAACCGACGGTAAAGCATTGCGACGAACGACCGCGATCGACACAGCGCAATCTGCGCGACAAACTCACCGCAACAGGCAAGGCTCGACGCTCGTCCGTACTCGATCCCGTCGGCTTCGGCGCGTTTGGAACACGAAGGGCGAATGATTATGCCGAACTGTGATATGACTGAGTCGCTATCGCCAGGTGACTCGTGCTGAACCTTCGCACACTGAGCGGTCACATCGCCGCTTGCTTTCGGCCCTGCATGTTCGCCAATCATCCTCGCGTGCTCGTCGCAACGATCGCGTTCACGCTGCTTGTCACCGTGAGCTGTTCGCTGCCGCGCCGCTTCCGATCAGCCGCAAAGTTTGACTCACCGCCACAGTCGGAGCTTACGTTCGAATCGAACCAGGATGTCGAGCTGGTTACTTCCACCGACAGCGGTGAAGCGGCCGTTCAAGGCGTCGAACCGGCGGTCGACATGCGCATGCTGCCGGCTGTCGCGCTCGTCGATCCGTGCGTTCCCACGCCCGACGTGCCTCGCAGTACAGATGAGCTTCCCAGTCGCTTTTGGGAGATGACCATCGATGAAGCGGTCGCACTGGCGCTGCAGAACAGCCAGATCATCAGAAACCTCGGTGGCAGAATTGTCACGGCACCCAGCGCGGCAGTCACGGCGATGGATGCGGCGATTGTCGAGAACGATCCGCTGTTGGGTACCCACGCCGCACTGAGTCAATTCGACACCTCATTCTCCACGCGATTCTTCTACGAAAAGAACGATCGCGCCTTCAATAACGTGACACTTGGCGGCGGTGCCCAAGAGCTTGTGCAAGATCTCAATACGTGGCAAACCGAGTGGCAACGCACATCGCGACTCGGGACTCGCATGGCACTGCGCAATCTCACGAGCTACGATGACAACAATCGGCTGAACAATCTCTTTCGGAATTCTTGGGACTCGCAGTGGCAAGCGGAGCTACGACAACCGCTACTGCAAGGCGCCGGCTATGAGTTCAATGATCTTGCGGGGCCAAATGCGCGGCTCGGCTTCAACTTTTCTTCAGGTATCGTGATCGCCCGTCTCAATCGCAATATCAGCGACGTCGATTTCGAACTGGCGGTGCGTGAGTTGATCGGCAATGTGCAGCGAACCTACTGGAACCTGCAACTGGCCTATCAGGACTATCATTCCCGCGTCCATGCTCGCGAGGCGGCGCATCGCACTTGGCAGGCGACACGTGCGCGGGCCGAACAGCAGTTGCGAGGTGGAGAAGCAGACAAGGAAGCACAGTCGCGCGCTCAGTACTACTTCTACGAAGACCTCTGCATTGAAGCGCTCAATGGAAATAGTGCAGCGCCGGGCATCTATGGAACCGAGCGACAACTGCGTCATCTGCTCGGGCTACCAGCTACCGACCATCAGTTGATTCGACCGATAAGTGTCGTGGCGATGGCCGAGATGGTTTACGACTTCGCCAGTCTCAAGCAGCAGGCATTAACGCAGCGTGCCGAATTGCGTCAGCAGATGCTGCGAGTGCGGCAGCAGGAATATCGTTTGCTGGCGGCGAAAAACTTCCTATCGCCACGGCTCGATGCCACTGCGCAGTATCGCCTGCGCGGATTCGGCGATGACTTAGCCGGCAAGGGTCCGCGATTTCAGAGTGCCTATCAGGACATCGCCGCATTCGACCATCAGGAATGGGGGTTCGGCTTGGAGCTAAACGCACAGCTCGGCTTCCGACAAGCGCAAGCGGCGGTCCGACAGGCGTCTCTGCAATTGGCTCGTGAACGTGTCATTTTGGCGGAACAGGAATTGGCCATCTCGCATGCCTTGAGCGACGCCGTCGCGCAGGTCGCGCAGATTCATGCGTCGATGCAAGCGGCCGAACAACGAGTGTTATCAACTCAAGCGCGAGTTGCAGCGACAGAGGCAGCGTTTACCGCGGATCAATCGAGCGTCGACATGTTGTTGGATGCTCAAGAAAAGCAGTATCACGCCGCCTATCGTTACCATCAATTGCAGGCGGCCTACTCAGTTGCCCTGTGGGAAGTGGAACAGCAGTCTGGCGAGCTACTGACCATCGTCAACTGACAACGTGCCCCGCATGCCGGGACGCAGCCTGCCATCGCGGTTGTCGATCTCCGCCCAGATCCGATATTGGCCCGTGACCGGGTTGAGCTCGGGGCTGACGAAGACCACTTTGCCAGCGTACTCGGTGTCCGCTGAAATGCTGGCCGCGTCGGATTTGCCGACGATAAAGTCTGGACGCCGAGCGACGACAAATGTTGCGGTACGTCCCAACAGCAACTCGCTGGGCACCTCGGCCGCGACAAACGCTTCGACACGTAGATGATCGAGCTGCACGACACGTACGACGGGATCTCCCGCATTAACCCATTCGCCTGGCTGCCGATATACGGTGACAACCATGCCGTTTGACGGACTGGAGATCGTGTGAAGACCCAAATTGAGCTCCGCCAGACGCAGCTCGGCCGCCTTCAATCCTTCACGCGCTGCAGCTGCTGCTTGATCCTGTTCTGCCTTTTCGATCGACAGACGTGACTGTTCGACAAGCAACTCCAGGCGACGCACTTCCGTGAGCGACACACTGTTGTCATACATCTGATTTGCAGCCGTGCTGCGTGCCAGTTCCTGCAACTGCACATCGAGATTCTTTTGCGCATAGCGTCGCTCAACGTCATTAGCGCGCTCGATATGCGAGATCTCCAACTCCGACTGTGCTCGGACGACATCTTCCTTGGCGCGCAGTTCGGTCAACTGTACCAGGATCTGATCCTGACGAATTACCTCACCTTCTTTGACCTCGACCGCAGCTACTCGCCCGACAACTTCGGCGGGTACGTCGATGTCCACGATCAACGACAACTGGCCTTCTACCGATGCGAGTTCAGCAGCGATACCGCCGCGCGCCGCGCCACACATGATGATTGCTGCGAGTGCGCTACGCCACACCTTGAAGTACACCATCCAGAATACGCCCTGCTAACACACTGAAACATCAAACGCCAAGCCTTGTCGTTCAGTGTGATTGCCGGCGCTGACGAGTCAAGTGTTACGACGCAGCCAGTTAGCCGAATGGCGCCAGCCGCGGTTCCGTTGCAGATGGTGTCGCAACGAGGCTGTGAGTTTTCGAGATTGTCGCCAAAGAGGTCAATTTCGGGTCGTTTGAATTCGCCCTTCTGAGCGATTTCATGACGTTAAATCGTTGTAAACGCCCACGAAATCAAAATCTCAGCACCGAGCGTCCCCGCGACCAGTGCCGCATTAGTCGTTCATCACGATCCCGACGTCATCCGTGACATCCGTGGCCACAAAAACCGTGGTTCCCGGGTTCCTCTTGTCCGTACAATTCCGCGTCCTTACAATTCGAGGTCCGTTCTAGAACGCCCGTGGCAACACGAGACCTTGAGTGCAGCGAATGATTTCAGCCACGGATGTGCCAGCTCAATCACCTACGAATGTCGCGATTTTGGGCGCGACCGGCAGCATCGGCACGAACACGCTTGATGTGATTGCCCAGTCGCCCGACCGACTGCGGGCCGCTGGAATCTCCGCCCACTCCCGCTTGCCTCAGGCCATTGAACAAGCTTGGAAGTTTCGCCCACGCTGGGTCGTGGCCACAGATCCGCAAGCAGTGGCAGCTTGGCGGGCGACGTCGAGCGAATTACCGCCGGAGACCGAGCTGCTGACGGGTGCCGACGAAGTTGCGCGAATGGTGTCGCAGCCGGAAATTGACGTCGTCGTTGCTGCGATTGTGGGCATTGCCGGCCTGCAGGGTACCTGGGCAGCATTGGAGGCGGGCAAACGAGTGGCCCTGGCAAATAAGGAAACCCTGGTCGTTGCCGGACCGCTCGTAATGGCCCTCGCGGCAGAACGCCAGACCCAGATTGCCCCAGTAGACAGCGAACACAGCGCGATTTGGCAGGCACTTCGCTCGGGCAGGAAAAGTGAAGTGCGGCGGGTTATCCTGACGGCCAGCGGCGGGCCGTGTCGAGATTTCTCACCCGCTCAGTTGGCAGAAGTCACCATCGAACAAGCTCTCAACCATCCAACTTGGGCGATGGGAAAGAAAATCACGATCGACTCGGCCACGATGATGAACAAGGCGCTGGAGATCATCGAGGCCCGCTGGCTCTTCGATTTGCAGCCGGATCAGATCCAGGTGGTCATTCACCCCCAATCTATTGTCCATTCTCTGGTAGAATTCCGGGATGGGTCAGTTATGGCACAGCTCAGTCCGCCGGATATGAAGCTGCCGATCCAATACGCGCTAGAATATCCTCAACGGCATGAAGGCGTCTCCGAACGTATGGATTGGAGTCGCTCGCACCACCTTGACTTCCATCCGCCCGATCCTGAAAGATTCCCAGCAATTCCGTTGGGCCTGGAAGTTGCATCGGCGGGGGGCACTGCGGGCGTTGTCGTCAATGCGGCCAATGAAGTCGCGGTTGCCGAGTTTTTGGCGGGACGCACACGGTTCAACCAGATCGTGGCGGCGTGCCGAGCCGTTTTAGAAAATCACAACTTTGATCCGAATCCCACGTTGAGCGACCTGGATCGACTCGACCGCTGGGCTCGGCAGGAGGTTTTGCGGTGGACTTTGGCCTAATCGCGCCCTTAGCGATCGCTTTCTCGCTCGGCTTTCTCACGGCCGTCCTCAAGACCGCCTTCGGTCTGGGCTTCGTCATTTTCGTCCACGAACTCGGGCACTTCATGGTGGCCAAGATGTGCGGCGTGAAGTGTGAGAAGTTCTACGTGGGCTTCGACGTCCCGATCAGCCTCGGCCCCATCCACTTGCCGCGCACGTTGTTCAAGAAGCAATGGGGCGAAACAGAATACGGCATTGGCATCATTCCGCTCGGTGGCTACGTGAAGATGCTCGGACAGGACGACAATCCTGCCAATGCCGCGCAGGAAGCCGAACGAATCCGTGTTGCGCAGGAAGCGGCGGGTGACGACGCGCCGGCCGACGCGCAGCTCGATCCCCGTAGCTATCCCGCCAAAACGGTACTGCAGCGGCTGATGATTATCTCCGCGGGTGTCGTAATGAACCTGATCTTCGCCGTGATTTTTGCCACAGTGGCGTATCGCATGGGTGTCAGCTATACGCCCACCGTCGTCGGTTCCACCAGCCCTGGCCTATCCGCCTGGCAAGTTGGCCTGCAACCGGGTGACCGGGTAATTCAAATGGGCCGCGATGGCCAATCGTCCGAACATCTTCGCTTCGACAAAGACATGATGGTCAAAGTGATGATGGTGGGCCCCGATCAAAATCTCGATCTGCTGGTCCAACGTCACACGGAACCCGGCGCGACCCCG
Organism: Planctomycetales bacterium; assembly: GCA_020426755.1. Taxonomy (GTDB): domain Bacteria; phylum Planctomycetota; class Planctomycetia; order Pirellulales; family Pirellulaceae; genus JAGQPK01. Next base: position 10,756 of record JAGQPK010000010.1, on the reverse strand, counting down.
GCGCCGCCGGAATGGGTGACGACTCGTTTGAGCAGCCCGCAAGAAGAACTGCGCGGACGCCCGATCATCGGCATCGGCCCACCGCACACCAACGAGATCGCCACCAGTGAAGAAGCTCAGGAACTGTTCAAGCACTTGCCCGGCGCGGTCACTCAACCCGCACTCAAGTCGGGTGACAAGATCGTGGCAGTCAACGAGACGCCCGTTGCCGACTACGCGGACCTGACGCGAGAACTAGCGAGGCGCGTCGACGAGCCGCTCGAATTAACCATCGATCGGCCCGCCAATGCAGAAAGCGGCCAAACGGCAGAAAGTCTGCACGTCACCGTCCCGACGTACCCGGTGCGTGAACTCGGGCTGCAGTTGTCAATTGGCCCCATCAAGGCAATCCAACACGACTCGCCTGCCGCACGTGCGGGCTTTCAAGTTAATGACCACATTAAGCTAGTAAACGGCACACCGGTTGGCGACCCAATGCGTCTGCCGGAAGTGATTCGCGACTTGGCCGGTCAATCCGTTTCCATTGTCGTCGAACGTGACGGCCACGGGATCCCGATTGCCGTCGTGCCGGAACAACCGACCATGTTGCACCCGGGCGCGGGACTCGGACAACCAATCGCCGTCGACGAACTGGGGATCGCCTTTACGATTGAGAACACCGTAGCGGCGGTCGAACCGGATTCGCCAGCCGCGGCCGCAGGCATTGTCCCGGGCGATGTGTTGGAGACGGCTGAGTTTATCGCGAAAGACACTGCCGACGGCGAACAAGAAGAACAGATCTTCGGCAAGCCAGAACCGATCGAGTTAGGTCTACAACACCCTAGCTGGCCACGCGTGCACGAACGTCTACGTCTCAGCTTGCCGGACACTAAGATCAAGCTCTCCTACAAGCGTGGCGACAACTTGTTGTCATCAACGCTCGCCTCAACCAATGCGGATGATTGGAACTACGAAGATCGCGGCATCAACACGCAACCCCTGCAGGAAGTTCACCAGGTTGAGACCTGGGCGGCAGGAACACAACTCGGCTTCCGTGAAACGTGGGAATCAATGCGTCAGGTTTATCTGATGCTGTTCCGACTTGTCACAGGTAGAATTTCGCCGATGAATCTCGGGGGGCCCGTTTCGATTGCCACGATGGCTGGCATGGAAGCGTCAGAAAGCACCGCGCGACTGCTGGTGTTCCTGACGCTGCTCAGTGCCAATCTGGCTGTCGTCAACTTCCTGCCGATTCCCGTGCTCGACGGTGGACACGCGATGTTCCTCTTATACGAGGGTATCTTCCGCCGCCCCGTCAACGAACGCGTGGCGTTTGGCCTAACGATGCTGGGCTTCTGCTTCATCATCGGGCTGATGCTGTTCGTACTCGGCCTGGACGTCTGGCGTCACGCCGGCTTCGCCAGCTAGTAGTTATCGGATGATTCGCGCCGTCCTATTTGACGCCGTGGGAACTTTGATTCACCCACGGCCCGACGCGATTCAGATCTATCATCACGTCGCGCAGCGCCACGGCAGTAGCCTGACGCTGTCGGATATCCACGAACGTTTTCGTGTCGCATTCCACGCAGACTCGCGACGTGACGTTGCCGAAAACTTCGTGACCAACTCGTCAATTGAGCGGACGCGATGGCAGCAGATCGTCACTCAAACACTCGACGACCTGCGCGGGCCTCAGTTGGACGCGGCATTCGACGAACTGTGGCATCATTTCGCACTGCCAGCAAGTTGGCAGCTTGATGATGATCTTATTCACGTGTGGCGGCAGCTTAAGCAAGCCGGATACTTGGTCGGCATCGCTTCGAACTTCGACGAACGCCTGGAAACGGTTTGCGCCGGTCTAACTCCGCTCGAACAGGCCGACCGGATCTTTCACTCCGCACAGCTCGGCCACCGCAAACCATCGCCACGATTCTTCGCTGCGATCGAACGTGAGCTAGATCTGCAGCCGCACGAACTATTGCTCATCGGCAATGACACGACAGCCGACTACGATGGTGCTCGACGCGCCGGTTGGCACGCGATCAAGATTGCAGAAACTGAGCGAGCGTAGACGTTAGCCGAGTCTAAAAGTTTCGGAAAGGCGCCAGCGGCTTTCAGCATTGGACGAATCAGAGGCGGGGTAGAACCGACGCTAACGCGTTACGGCGAACGAGAACACGTAGCGACATCAACCCTCTGGAAAGAGATCGGCAACGAGAATTTCAAGCGTTGGCAGCAATTCAGGCTCAGTAAGGTACTCCGAATCCTGGAGCACTTGTGGTTCACGACTACGACGATACACAGTGATCTCGCGGGTAGCCGGGTTCAACAGCCATGCGACGTGCGTCCCAGCCTCTAACCATCGCTGAATCTTTTCGCGTAGATCGCGTTCCGCGTCGTGAACGGAAATGACTTCGGCGACGAGCGTTGGCGCTTCCGGCCAATAGCCGACAACAGGCCCAATCACATCGGCACGTGCTTGCGTTACGAAGGCCAAGTCGGGTGCCCGAACGGTATCCGGGTCGCGTTCCAAGATGAATCCAGTCTCGGCGGCAAACACAAGTCCAAGCCGTTCACGCGAGACAACTGCACCAACGCGCCATAACAGCTCCGCAGCTACACGTCCGTGGCGACTCCCCGCCGGAGACATCACAAGTAGTTCTCCTCGCAACAGTTCGTATCGCTGCCCCACATCGGGAAAACACGCCAGCGACTCCGCCGTAATGGGAGTGGCCGGATATTCGTTGCCGGACGAGTTGGGGTGAACTGCAGACACTTCGCGGTAACCTTTGAGAGTCAGATCCAGAGCCACGGGCGGTCCGAAGAGTCAACCACCGCTTAGACAATTATGACTCCATGAAGCATCGATTGTCAAAGTCGCATGAGAGTACGTCGGACACTCGCGAGCTTGCCACAACGATATCTGCGTCATCCGTGTTCCTGCTACAAAACCGCGCCAGCGGTCAGGCCAAAATATCACTGACCACATGCGCATCCCCTGCCACGACCAAGCGCTGCTCCTGGCCGTTATGCAAATAGTAAAGCTCACGATGATCGAGTCCAAACAACTGCAGCACGGTAGCTTGATAGTCCGAGGGCCGGACGACGTTCTCGACGGCACGATGACCGACCTCATCTGTATTGCCGTAGGTCATCCCGCCGCGAACTCCACCGCCGGCCAACCACATGCTGAAGCCCTGTCCGTTATGGTCGCGACCACCGCTGGCCGCATCACCTTCCGTGACTGGCAACCGACCGATCTCGCCGCCCCAATGAACAAGCACGTCGTCCAACATGCCGCGCTGCTTGAGATCCTTCACCAGTGCCGCGGCCGGGCGATCGGTGCGACGACAGATCGCCGGCAAGGCCGCCTGCAAATTCGAATGGTTGTCCCAAGGTTGGCCGCCTAAGAAAAGCTGCACGAAGCGTACGCCGCGCTCGACCAGTCGTCGCGCGATCAAACAACGCGTGCCGTACTCGCGTGTCTCATCTTGATCGAGTCCATACAGGCGGCGCGTGGCCTCTGTTTCTTGTGAGAGATCGAGCGCATCGCGCGCCGCATCTTGCATTCGCGCTGCAAGTTCATAGCTGGCAATACGCGCCTCCAGATCGTGCACGCCAGGATGGCGCGCGGCGTGTCGTTCGTTGATCGAACGTAAGAACTCCAACGAATGTCGCTGCGGTTCGCCGCGCAAATGTTCGGGCGGCTCCAAGTTGAGAATCCGCGGCTCCTTCGGCCGCAACACAGTACCTTGAAACGTCGAGGGCATCCAACCGCACGACCAGTTATGAACTCCATCGACCGGATGCCCGCCGGGATCCGTCAGCACCACATAAGCGGGCAAGTCCTGTGACTCACTGCCCAGTCCGTACGTAATCCAACTGCCAAGCGACGGACGCCCCGTCACACCGGCAATCCCGGCATTCATATAGCGAATGGAAACTTCGTGCCCGTTGTGCCCCGTCTGCATCGAACGAATGATACACACATCGTCCGCGATGGATCCCAGCTCGGGAAGCAACTCGGAAATCTCGGTGCCACACTCACCGTGACGGTGAAACTTCCAAGCGGATCCGCGCAACGTCTTGCTGGCCCGATTGATGAAGCTATACACAATTTCGCCATCGTAAGTCTTGCCATCCAAGCGACTGAGTTCCGGCTTGGGATCCATCAAGTCCATATGAGCCGGTCCGCCGTGTTGAAACAGCGAGATCATCGCCTTCGCGCGCGGAGCCAGCGTCCCAGTGCGAGGCTTCAGGTCGAACTCAGGTTGTTGGCGCGCGACATTCTTCGGCACCGCCAACAGTTTCTCTTCTGACAACAGAGTCGCCAGCGCGAACATGCCGACGCCAAGAGCGTTCGTTGCCAGGAATTCACGGCGCGAAGCTGGTGTTACGCGAGTGTTAGGTATCATCGACCTTATTCCAAATAGAGAAACTCGTTCGAACTGAGTAAGCTCTGAGCGAGATCGACCCAGGCCTGATGTGTTGGCGATTCGATTTTTCGAGTTGTGAACAGCGACTCTTGTTCTGAGAGGAACTGTTCCGCGGCTGCAAGTTCTTCGTCAGTTGGCAAACGACCGTAGACGATGCGCCAAATCGCTTGTAGCCGACTCGCAACGCTATTTAACTCGAACGCCAATATACGTGTCGCCAACGCCTCAGCAGACTGACGAATGAAATCGCTATTGAGCAACATCAACGACTGAGGTGCCACTGTCGAACAAGTGCGCTTACCGCAGTTAACTTCCATCACGGGCGCGTCAAACGTTTCCAATAGCGCCACAGGCATTGAACGCCGCACCTGTAGGTAGACACTGCGGCGCTGCTTCTCACCACCAACAACAATCTGCCCTGTCTCGTCAGCCGTTACATCGACCGGTGGCCCAAACGATGTGGTGTCCAAGCGATCTGCCACGCAAAGAATCGCGTCGCGAATCGCCTCAGCTTCCAAACGATGTACTGGGAATCGACTGTAAAGTTGATTACTGGGATCCGTTGCCAGCGACTGCCCTGCCCCAATCGCTTGCTGACGGTACACTGTCGACTTCATGATCATCCGGTGCAGATGCTTCAGACTCCAATTGTGTGTCATGAACTCGTCAGCCAACCAATCGAGCAAATCCGGACGCGTAGGCGGCGCACCTAGCTTGCCAAACTCATCCGGAGTGGCGACGAATGTTGTGCCAAAGTGGTGCAACCAGAACCGATTGACCAAGACACGAGCTACCAGCGGATGACGACCGTTTGTCAGCCAGCGTGCGTAGGCTAACCTGCGTCCCGTCGTTGGCAGCGTGGTGTCATCGGCAGCAATGGCGAACGGACTATCCTCCGGCGCCGCCACGGTCAAACCGCCCGGCATCACTTCGAAACGCGGCTGTCGATAGTCACCGCGATGAAACAACTGGGTCGTCGGAGCGGGCGTGTCGGTAGGTTCGACGATCGCATGCACGAACTCGGCCGTCGGCTTCTTGGCACGGATCTCCGCGATCTGCTGGTCGATTGCCTTGAGTTCGTCGGCAGCTTTTTGGTTGTACTGGTAGAGCACACCCGGGTGCAGTTTGCCGATACTTGGATATGTTTCCAAAAGTGCCTTTTGCTCATCCGAGCGTTGATCCGCTGCCGCTCGATAGGCTGCTTCCAGTCGCGAACGCAGATCCGCATCGAACTTACCCAACTCGCTCTGCAGTGCCGCCTCCATGAATTCCGCTTGCTTCGCATTACGTTCGGAGACTTTCACCTGGGCTTCGGTTTCGATCGTATTCGCCAGCGAGGTTTGCTCATCGGTCATCAACGAGACTAATCGCTGTCCGGGTGTCGACCACTGCCGATAATTGAGCGCCGGTTCGAACACGGCGCGGAGGCGAAAGTAGTCGATGTGCGAGATCGGATCGTAGCGATGATCGTGGCACTGCGCGCAACCGACAGACAACCCGAGCAGCGACGTGCTCACGATCTTGATCGTATCGGCGACAACTTGGTTACGAGCTTCATCGTCATTCTTGGCAGCCGTTCCATCGGACGCCATGCGCAAGTAACCCGTCGCGGTTAGCTGATCGATCTGCAGTGGCGACAGATCCTTGAGCGGCCGTGACGCTAGCTCGTCACCCGCCAATTGCCAACGAATGAACTCGTCGAATGGCATGTCCTGATTGAAGGCGCGGATCACCCAATCGCGATAGCGGAAGGCCCACGCGCGCACGTCGTCGCGCTCGGCGCCATCGGAGTCAGCGTAGCCAGCCACGTCCAGCCAATGCCGGCCCCAGCGCTCACCGTACTGCGGCGATTCAAGCAATGAGTCGATCAGTTGCTCCCACGCATCGGGACGCTCGTCCGCCACGAAAGCGTCAACTTGCTCCGGCGTCGGAGGCAAGCCGATTAGATCAAGATAGGCACGACGTACGAGTGTCACTTTGTCGGCATCGGCAGCGAACGAGATCTCATTCGCCTCCAACTCGCGCAGCAAGAATGCGTCGATGGGCGTACGCACTCGGCTACCGCTTTTCACGACCGGAACACTCGGTCGTTGGATCGGATGAAACGCCCAGTACTCACGTTCTTCCGGCGTGATCTCGAGGCCCGGTCCGAGCTCGAGCGGTTCTGTACGAGAAGTCTTGGCGCCGGACGCGACCCAAGCCTTCAGCTTCTCGATTTCCGCCGGCGGCACCGGATGATTGCCGGGCGGCATCTCGCCGTCAATCACGCGTTGCAGCAACAGACTGTTGGCAACATCGCCAGGTGCAATCGCCGCCCCCGACTCGCCGCCTCGCTCCATGAAGCGCACCAACCGTAAGTCAAGACCGCCCGCTAGTTCCTCGCCCGCGCCGTGGCAGTCAAGGCAGTGAGCACGCAGAATCGGCCGAATGTGTCTTTCGAATGTTAACTCATCCGACCGCTCTTCCGCGCATGCAGACGAGCACGTGGCGAGCAAACACCACAACGCGAAACGTGGCAATTTGAACATGGCAGGCACCGCGGGAAAGCGGTCTAGTTGGTGGGATATTTGCCGACAAAGGATAATCGGCAGGCCCTGAGTTTAGCAGATTCAGCCGTGTCAGCGTATAATCGCAGCACGTTTTCCCTCCTGCTCTCACGGGAGTTGCCATGGCCGCCATGATCCAAGATAAAGGGCTGCGTGATCGTTTGCAGGCCGAACGTGCCGCAACGGGTGCCGATCGGCACGACGAATTCTGGGACGGCGCATACATGATGGCACCGATGCCCAACACGGAACACCAGTTGTTGGTCACCGGCTTTACTCGTGTGCTGGCCGACGTGATTACGGATGCGAACCTCGGTATCGTTCTGCCCGGTTTCAACATTAGCGACCAAGTCGACGACTGGCAAAGCAACTTCCGCGTGCCGGACGTTGCGGTGTTTCTCAACGCCACTACCGCCCAGGATCACGGCGCCTTCTGGTTGGGCGGCCCCGATCTGGCGATTGAAATCATCAGCCCGGGTGATCACACGCGTCAGAAACTTGACTTTTACGCCAAGGTCCGCACACGTGAACTGCTCGTGGTGGACCGCAGCCCTGGCAAATGGAGCTCTTCCGACTGATTAACTCGCAGTTAACTTCCGTCGCGACCATTCATCCCGGTCCGGATGCGTGGCTCGAGATTGAATCTTGCCTGCTGCAACTAGCTTTCACTGAGGGCAGTCAGCGTCCGAAGATTGTCGTGCGCCAATGGGAACCGGCAAGATCGTGGAGTGTCTAGATGTGACGTGCGCCTTCGTGTAATCGTAGTCGTCCTGATGGCGATCCAACATGCGTCATCACAATCCAGCATCCAACGCCGACAACTCGAACGAGCAGAATTCGATCATGTCATACGGCTTCGACTCGCCCCGTTCATATAAGCAGCCGACTTGGCCGCTGGGCAGCACGGCCAGATCTGAGTAAGCGCTGGGGCCGGCATGTAAGATACCGGAGTGCGGCCAAGTCGCTCCGTCGTCCAAGCTGACACGCACCGTCATGTTAGCCCGCTGGTCTTGATCCGCCGGATTACTGAATAGCAGAATGCCCGGCTTGTCGCCGTCAGGCCAGCGAACGCGGCGCACCGACGCCTGGCAAATCGGTTCGATGAGTGCTTCGTCGAACCTTTGATCGCGCCACGTGAGACCACCGTCCTCACTGACAGCAATCTGTCGGGCTTTGTGAGCGCGGTCATAGTTGCGCATATTAAGTAGCAACTTGCCGTCGGCAATCTCGACAACTTCACATTCGTTGACCTGAGCTTGAGCGGTGCGGCCACCGAGTTGCCACGTTTTTCCCTGGTCATCCGAATAGATCACGTGCGAATAAAAATGCTTGGTCTGTGCCTCGATGTGGTCACACGGCGCGACAAGCCGACCACGATACTTGCCGTGTTCGATCTGAATCCCCGCACCCGGTCCAGTCGCGTACCACGTCCAATTCTCACGCTTGGTGGTCGACGTGATCTCGGTCGGCTCGGCCCATGTGACACCGTCGTCCCGCGAGTGGGTCACATAAACTCGACGCGTATCCTGACTGGTTTGATCCTTGATTTGTGACTCTCGATCGCGGCCCAGATTCCAGGTCATCAACAGCCAAATCGTACCCGTGTCCCGATCGACGATCGGACAGGGATTGCCACAAGTGTTGTTCGCATCGTCCCAGACGACAGCTTGGGAACTCCACGTCTGACCGTTGTCCAGCGAACGCTTGATCAGCAGATCGATGTCGCCGGCGTCGCCCGCACCGCCGCGTCGGCCTTCGCAAAAGGCCAGTACACTCCCCTTGCTCGTGACGGTCAGGGCAGGAATGCGATACGTATGGTAGCCGTCGACGCCAGCTACAAATAACGGCGTTCGGTCAGCTTGAATCGGTTGGTCTGCCGCGTGCGTGTAGCGCGCGAAAAGTCCTAGCAACACGATCGCGATCAGTCTGACAGTTCGTGTCATCGTGAGTCACCCGTTTCAAAAGTTTTGCCACGGCTGCTTCTTTTGTACCACGAAGCCACGAAGATCACGAAGGCGGTGCTGCGTTGCAGAAACGAGTCTAGCGAACCGGCTGTCGCAAGATGTGGCGTTCGCTGCAACCTGCTTTCCGAATTCCTTCGTGTACTTCGTGACTTCGTGGTGAACGAAATGACTTCGCGGCAACGCTTAACCGCGTCGACGCAGCGGCAGCAAGCAGAACGCCGATGCCAGGATCACCCACGATGCCGGTTCGGGTACTGCAGCGACGGCCGCCTTCGGTCCGGCCTCGTATCCACCCTCGGAGAAGGCAGCGACAAGATCTCCGGTGTCGAATTGACCATCGCCGTTCCAATCACCTTGAGCCCAACCGGCAGCGTTGCCCGTTTCGTACAGGCCGGCGGAGAAAACGGTGACGAGATCACCACTGCCGAACTCACCGTCCAGATTCGCATCACCGGTGTAGGTGTTCTTCAAGGTACCAATCCAGTACTTGCGATCATCGTCATTGAGCGCGCCGTCGGTGTTAACGTCGAAGGACAAGTCGGTACCAACCATCACGGCGGCGGTCAGCGCATCGATGTCGGCAATGTCCAGGCTGCCGCTCTGATCGAAGTCGCCGAGCAGTCCGGGTGTAACGACGGGAATGCCCAGCGCCACATCCAAACCGCTGAAGCTGGCCCGCGCATCTGCGGCCGTGAAGTCGATTGAGCTTCCATCGGTCAATGACGCCGGGTCGCTGGCCCCCAACAGTACTTCCAGGAACGGCAGTCCGCCTCCCCCCGTGAATTGCGTGAAGATCAAATTGCCAGCCGTATCCAAGGCGATTTCGCGCATCGAGTCGATGGAATCCGTCAGGTCGACGGTTTTGACCAATGAAAAATCTGTCGGATCAACTACGAACAGCAGATTCATCGCCGTGCTGAGGTCTCGGTCGAACGAGCCGTACGACAGATAGATGTAAGGCGCGATCGCCGGATTGTATTCAACGTCAGTGTATTCGCTGCGATTGACGTCCGGTCCACCGCCCGTCGGAACTTGCACTAACGTCGACGCCGACATCGTGTTCGCATCGACACCCACGAGGCTGCCATCAACATTGAAGGCCAACACAGTCGAGTCGTTTAACCACGTGCTCCCCTGTGTGTCGCCGACACCAACGATTCCATCAGACGTTTCGCGGCCACCAGACAAGGAAGCGGCACCGCCCATACCGTCGCCTGCAGCGTAATCGAAGACCAAGACGCGTCCCGAGTCATAACCGGTGACGGCGATCTTGCTATTGTTGGGACTGACGGACAATCCACCCATGCGAGTCAGCGTCAGTCCGCTGCCACCCAGCCCATTCATGTCACCGATCAATTGGCTGACGGGCATGGCCGTTTCCGTGGTGGCCAAGCTATATATCGTGCCCCCAGTTGAACTTGAGCCAAAGTTGAGCCCCAACAGATTGCCAGCGGGATTGTGGCTCAATCCACCGAGATTGTCGAACTCGACAGATTGAATCGAAGCCACGTCCCAGTAGCCGCCTTCCGATCCTCCGCCGTATTCTTCGCGCGGCCCCCGGACCACATCCAACGTTAGCGTCGGATCCGAATTGCTGAGACCGACCGCGATGTCGTCTGCCACAATCGGAAACTGGGCCCAAACGTGCTGTGGTACTAAGGCTGGCGAAATAAAGGCTCCCAAGAGAACGGGGAGTAGATTCCAACGCTTAACCATACTGTCGATCCTTGTTGAAAATAGTTGGTCGCCTCTCGTTACTCCAAATGCCGAGTGCAAATCGCTCAGGCAGCTACTTGCTGAATTCTTCCAATATGCGGCCTCAATCTTGACG
>JAGQPK010000109.1 GCA_020426755.1 Planctomycetales bacterium | reverse complement strand
CGTCGCGCAAGCCAATGTGGCACGTGACTAGCGAACAGGATATCTCGCGACTGGTCAACATCATGCAGTAGCGGTGGCAATTGGTTAGTTCGGCGAGCAGTTCCGTATGCCCCGGGTGTGCCACCCCCGCTGCGTGAAAGGCTTCTTTATGAATCGGAGCTGTCACGATGCCAGCCACTTGATGTTTCAGTGCGGCGTGGGTAGCGGCGACAATGTAGGAGTAGGCGGCCGCGCCCGTGTCGGCAGTTACTTTGCCCGGTGCGACGGTGCCCGCGGCTAGTTTTCGCAGGTCGACGATTGCGGGTTGGTTGAGGGTGCTCGCCCGTTGCTCCCAATCATTCAAGCTGAGCGTTGGGCAGGCTGGCAGTGGCCGATTAAGGTGGCCCGATACCTCCGTAAGGACAGACAGATCCGCGAATACGATGGGGTGACAGGCTGCTAGCACATGCGGTTCCGTGAGTGCACGCAGTGCTAGTTCGGGGCCGACACCAGCGGGATCTCCGGCAGAAATCGCAACCTTAGGAAGCATGACGTCTCGATAACCTGGTCTGTGTGATGAGTGACGATTTCGCGAGAGTTGCAATCCGCCGCTTGATTCAGAAATCCACCGACGCGCCAAAAAACTTTGATCGGAGGGACGCTTCGCATGAGTGTCCGGTGCGCGGGACACGCCGGGGATGGGCGAGGCTTGGAAAACCGTTTATATTGCTAACGCTTAACTGGCTTTGATGATCCACAATCGGGGCGTAGGGGTCAATCGGCGACCTCGCCTGAAAGTACTGCTCAACGAAAGGGTGTCAATGGAGACCGGCGGATCCTTGGAACGTCGCGGACGGATTTTGGAAGACGAGTTCTTTCATCGCGTTGATCAGGAACTGATGGCCAAATTGCAGGCTCAGATGGCGCATGACTCGGCAAAGGAGTCGCTCGCTAGCGTGTGCAGTTGGGCACCCGATGTCCTGCTGGACCAACTGGTAAGTGCGGGGGTGACCGCGCAAACGCTGGTGGCGATGACGCTCTTTCCATTGGTGCGTACCGCGTGGGCAGATCGCCAGATGGACGAAGCGGAACGCAGCGCTATTTTACGTGCGGCGACGGAACATTGCGCCGCGGACAGCGTGGCCTACAAGTTGCTCGAAGGCTGGACGACGGCCGCGCCACCCGATTCGTTATACGATGCGTGGAAGGAATACACGAAGGCGTTTTGCGCGTCGTTGGCGCCGGAAGCTCGTCAAGAATTGCGCGAACGCGTGATGAAGCAAACGCGAGAGATTGCCGAGGCAGCGGGTGGATTCTTGGGCTTAGGGAAGATTTCACCGAAGGAAGAATCCACGATCAAAGAGATCGAAGCCGTCTTTTGCACACAGTAGCGAAATCAAGTAACAACACCAATCAATAGACAAGACGAAAGACAACATAGTACCGACACCGTTTGTGATTGGAGTCCGCCATACGGCGCTACGGCGTTCGCTTTGAACCACGGTAGCGCTGTCGGCGAACTCGATTCGCCCATCTCCGCAGCTCGTCGTTACCAGGGCGCGTCGGAAGTCGCCCCCGGTGTGCGCTGAGAGTTCAGCGCTCACGTTCGACCTCTGGCTGGTGTGGCCATTCCGCAGGATGGTAGTCGGCAAAACCGTATGAAGTTAACCGGTTGGTAGCTATATTACCGGTGGGCAAGTAACCCCGCCTGCGCGGGGCACCGCACCGCGACTGACGCGGACATGGATGAATGGAGCGTTGATCAATGGGCAGCAATCGCCGACGTTTCGCCAAATCTGAGGGCAAGGCGACCGGAAACGGGGCGAAGGCCGAGCGCAAGGCTGCGAAGATCATCCAAGTCGTCTGTTCTCACTGCTGTCAGCCGTTTCCTGCTGATGCCAACGTCGATCGCAGTCACTGGAAATGCCCGCATTGCGTCATGTCCACGGAAGTCGAGACGCCGGCCAAATCCCTGGATGAACGACTGCGCTCGTCACTCGTGAGCTTGCTGCATATCGTCACAGATCGACCGCTTGCGCGCGTCGCGCTCGTGCTGATTGCGTTCCTGATCTTCGTCGGCGCCAGCCATTTCTATCTGCGACACAAGCCCGGCATCGTGTACGTTGGTGGCAAGTCGAACGAGGAGATCACGGCCCTGACGCATGGTGTGGCGAGCGTCACACCAACTAATGTGGGCAGCGACGGACCAGCCGGCTTAGCGACCGCGAATCAGCCGCGTGCGAGTAGCGCCAGCGATTCCACTAATCGCGCCGGCCGCATTCAGCAGGGACCCGAGCCGACTACAGTGGCGAGTGATGGTGGCGCGGTGTCGACAACTCGCGAACGAACTGGCGTAGCCGCGCGACAGGCGAGTCATCGCCAGGATCCTGCCGCAGTTGAGGGCGGTGTCTCGCTGCGCGACTTTCTCCGCTTTGCTCCGCGCCTGTACGGCAGGGACTTGCGTCTACCATGCCGACTGATCGCAATTGAACACGACGTTTTGGGAGCCGTGCCCAACCATTTCAAAGTGAATGGCGAAACGGTGCGCATTCCGGATGTGGACGAGGATCGCTACGTGCGGTTGGTCGTGGCCGATCAGGAAACGGAAGCCTATCGAGGCGTGTTCATGCTTCGTGACGACCACGGTCACGATGCCACACAGTGGCTGCGTCCGGGCGACTGGCTCGTTCTGCACGGCACGCCCGGCATGCGTTACGACCGCATTTCGGAAGCAACGGCTTGGGGATTCGTGGTGACGAAAATCTCCGAACTCAACGCCGCCGGCACTTCAAGCGGTACGCCGGCGCCAACGACTTCGTCGAACTTCGTGCCGACCGCAGCCCGGCCCGCTCTGCCTGGGCAGGATTGGTAAGAAAATCGCGTGATTCGAGCACTCTCCGGCGGCTGCGATTCGGTTCTGCAGTGGTCTAGGAAAATCTCGAACGTTTTGCTAAAGTCCCGCCCCGCGTCGCCGACGCCGGAACCGAAACGATCTTCAAAGGAGTGAAGACCTCATGCAGTCGCATCGACTCATTAAGCTGCTTTGCCTGGGCCTGTGCCTTGCGATGACGAGCACGCACGTAGTCAACGCCAAGTCACCTTGGCAGTGGGTGTCATTCCGCCGTGGCACGAAGTCGGCCAGCTTTGAGCTAACCGAGAAATCGGGCCCGTGGTTGATCTATACGGCCTCCTTTGCCGGCGAAGGCGCTGAACTGGAAGCTCACGCATTGGCGACGGAACTGCGAGACCGGTACCACTTGTCGGCATACGTACATAGTCATGAATTCGATTTCACTGACGAAGTCGAAGGCATCGGCTTCAACATGGATCGCACTCCGAAGCGGATGCGTTACGACAAGGCTGGCTCGTTCGAGGAATTCGCCGTCTTGGTGGGCGACTTTTCGTCGGTGGACGACACCGACTTGCAAAAGACGCTTTCGCGAATCAAGTACGCGCAGCCGGAATGCCTAAGCAAGTCTGGCGAGAAGACGACGCGTCGATTTGCCGGGCTTCGCGAATTCCAGCGTCGCATCAATCAGGATGACAAGAAGAAGCGCAAAGGACCACTGCGGACGGCATTCGCGACACCGAATCCGATGCTGCCACGCGAGTTCTTTGCTCCCAAGGGCGTGGACTCGGAGGTCGTCAAATGGAACGAAGGCGTCAAGTACAGCTTGTTAGACTGCCCCGGCAAGTTCTCGGTACGTGTGGCGACTTTCGGCGGCAACGTCGTGATTGACCAGCAACAGGTGGCCGACATTGAAAAGGGTGGCGCTTCCATGAAAAGCCAGCTGGAAGTGGCTGCGATGAAAGCCAATCGCTTGACGTTGGCACTGCGGAAGCAAGGCATCGAGGCCTACGAGTTTCATGACCGGCATGAAAGCTTCGTGACGATTGGCCACTTCGACTGGGCTTTGGAGCCAGACGCTGATGGCAAGCCGCGGTTAAATCCCGAGGTGATGGAGTTGATGCAACGTTATGCACCGACCAAAACGTCACTGGTTGGCAATAACGGCCAGCCTCTGTCGGGCATCAAGCCCAAGCTCTATGATGGCATCGCACTCGATGTCCAACCCTTTCCGGTGGAAGTGCCGCGCCGTTCGATTGCGATGGATTACACTCGCCGATGATCGTTGTACTTGGTACCCACAATGTGAAGAAAGCGCGTGAGCTGCACGCGCTGCTAGAGCCACATCGGATCGAAGTGCGTACGTTGGCGGACTATCCCCATGCGATTGAAGTCGTCGAGGACGGCAACAGCTTCGCTGATAATGCGCGTCTAAAGGCAACGCAACAGGCTCAACATCTTGGCATGTGGGTCATCGGCGAGGACAGCGGGATCTGCGTCGACGCGTTGCAGGGCGCACCTGGAATCTACTCGGCGCGGTTTTCCGGGCCGGACGCAACTGATCTCCGCAACAACGAAGAGCTGTTACGACAGCTTCGCGATGTGCCTGCAGAGAAACGCGGCGCACACTACGTGTGTCATCTCACGCTGGCAGATCCGCACGGCAAGATCCAAGCGGAGTGTGAAGAAATGTGTCGCGGCTGCATTCGATTCGCGCCTGCCGGCGACGCCGGCTTTGGTTACGACCCGCTCTTCGAGATCTTGGAACTGCATCGCACATTCGGCGAACTTGGGCCGATGATCAAAGGTCTGCTGAGCCATCGCGGTCGCGCAATGCGCCAATTCGTGCGGCCTCTCTTGTCAGCGCTGGGAGCGGACTGATCAGACGGATCAGTCGGTAACTCAGACGGATCATTCAGATCAGTCAGATTCAAAATTCTTTTCTTCCCCGCGCCCGCTCTGCGCCCGGACGTCGTTGACACTCTGTTGACGCCGAGAACGCTTGCCTGAATCGCTGGCGTAAAGCCATTGGCACCAAGGTGTTCCCGTCGCGTCTGGCAACGTCCTGCGGTGGGCGTTGACCGTCGAATGCACACCGACTTGTGGGAGTTACAACGATGGGAAAATACGCCTCGCAAAAACGATCAAAGCTGAGTAGGAGCCGCCAGCGCGGCCTCGGTCAGGGCCTACAAGCGTTGGAGGATCGCAAGCTGATGTTTGGCGATGCGGTCTCTGTGATCGATCCGGTGATGGAGTTGCCGGTGCTCGATTTGACGCCGGTCGGCGCCGAGGCTGCTGACACGTGCATTGATTTCGAGGATATGCCGCCTGCGGGAAGCTATGTGGTTGGCGACACATTTGTCGCTGACAACACGGGCTTGCAGGCCAAGTTCACCGGCGAAGCTTTCACGTGGAGCAGTGGCGGGATGACGGTGGGAGGGGCAGCCACCGTCAGCCACGCCAACTTGGCGGCCGACGCGGGGCAGGAGATTGGTGTCAACAACATATTGTTGAACGTGGATTTCGGCGGGGCGATTCCCGGCGTCCGCTTGAAGTTTGGCGAATACGGCGGCAATCTCAATCTCGAGATCAACGGTACGCTGCTGAACTTCGAAGACTTTCATGCGATTGACGGTGCGGTGGTGGGAGGCGTCAATGTTTCGGTCGTCAATGGATTTGGCAACGATGCGGGTGAGTTGACGTTGGTGGGCACCATCAATTCCTTGAAGATTGGTGGCCAGGAACTTTGGATCGATCACATCTGCGTGGCTGATCGACCGCAAGAGGCACGCTTTGATTGGGGCGACGCGCCCGATCAGCCTTATCCCACGTTGGCAGTCAATCAGGGCGCGCATCACGTGATCGACCCGAACGTCTACTTGGGCAAACGAGTTGAAGCGGAACCCGATGGACAACCAACGGCGGCGTCCGACGGCGACGATCAGAACGCTGGATTCAACGTCGACGACGAAGACGGCGTGACTTTCATCACACCACTGATCCAGGGCCAGATGGCTCAGGTCGAAGTCGTTGCGTCGACCGATGGGTGGTTGAATGCGTGGGTTGACTTCGATCGCGACGGCAGTTGGACGACGAGTGCTGCGGAGAATATTTTCTCCGCGCAGCCGCTGGTGGCCGGTGCGAATATCTTGAGTTTCATGGTGCCGGCCGGGGCGGAAACCGCCAAGCCAACCTACACGCGGTGGCGGTTCAGCACCGACGCGACCAAGTTGCCGCCGGCACAGCCCGTCGGTATACCCGTGCCGAATGGCGAGGTGGAAGATCATCTCGTTCGCATCGAGCCCGGTGATCCAGATCCGCAACGACGCTATGACTGGGGTGACGCGCCCGATCAGCCGTATCCTACGCTCGCAGCCAACAATGGGGCTCATCACTGGATTGACCCGGACGTGTTCCTCGGTTCGACCGTTGAGCCGGAGGGCGATGGTCAACCCACATTCGCATCCGATGGCGACGATGTAAACGGAGTAGACGACGAAGATGGTGTCCGCTTCCTGACGCCACTAATTCCTGGCCAAGTGGCGACAGTCGAGGTCCTCGCCTCAACGCCCGGCTGGCTCAACGCCTGGATCGATTTCGATCGCGACGGCAGTTGGCTTGGTGGCAACGATCTCGTGTTTAGCGGCCAGCCGCTGAACGCGGGTGCCAACTTGTTGTCGTTCCTGGTGCCGGCCTCCGCCAAGCCTGGCCCCAATGATCCGACCTATTCGCGTTGGCGGTTTAGTACGACGGACAAGTTCCTGCGGCCTACTCAGCCGGGACCGGCGGTACCGAATGGCGAGGTCGAAGACCATTTGGTGTTCATCCAAGAAACAGATCCGGATCCCAATGGCCGCTTCGATTGGGGCGACGCACCCGATCTGCCTTATCCGACCCTGGCGGCCCACGGCGGCGCTTTTCACTTGATCGAGCCGGGCGTGCATTTGGGCGAGCGAGTGGAACCAGAACGTGACGGGCAGCCATCGGTTGCTTCTGACGGTGACGATCAGGTGTCAGGTGTGCACTTCGACGATGAAGACGGTGTCAACTTCCTAACGCCGCTTGTTCCTGGCGCGACCGCGAAGGTGGAAGTCATCGCGTCCGTCGATGGGTGGCTCAACGCCTGGATCGATTTTGACCGCAACGGCAGTTGGTCATCGACACCGGACGATCACATTTTCGCCGGCGAACTGTTGCACGCCGGATCCAATATTCTGACTTTCAACGTGCCTGCATCGGCGGTACCCGGGCCCAACGAAGCGACCTATTCGCGTTGGCGATTTAGCACGACGGATCGCTTGCTGCGGCCCAGTCAGCCGGCTTCCGATACGATTCCCAACGGCGAAGTCGAAGATCACTTGGTGTTCATCCAGGATCGACCAGAGGAACGTTGGGATTTCGGTGACGCGCCGGACCGCCCCTATCCGACAACGCTTGCCTCCAACGGTGCGCGCCACTTAATCAATCCGCAAATCTACCTGGGTAGTCGCATCGACGCGGAAGCGGATGGACAACCGAGTCTTGCCGCCCTGGGTGACGATGCGGCGGGAGTTGACGACGAGGACGGCGTGAAATTTCTGACGCCGATCGTACCGGGCCAGGAAGTGAAGTATGCCGTCAACGCATCCGTCGACGGCAAGCTGGATGCCTGGGTCGATTTCAATCAGAACGGCACCTGGGAAGCGACCGAGCAGATCGCGCTCAGCATCCCCGTAGCGGGCGGTGCCAACTTCCTGTCGTTCGCGGTGCCCGCAGACGCCGTGCCCACGCCGACTCGCCCGGTCTACTCGCGATTCCGCTTCAGTACCGACGGCGGTTTGACGCCTGAGGGACCAGCGCGTAACGGCGAGGTCGAAGACTATCGTTCGCTTAATGGCGACTTGAACGACGACGGTAAGGTCAATGAATTCGACATCGATCTGCTTTGCCGAGCGATCCATGCCGGTGCCGAGTCAGGTGACCTCAACGGCGATGGCGAAGTCGACGAAAAGGACATGGACTACCTGGTCCACGACATCCTGCGTACCGTTTACGGTGATGCCAACTTGGATGGCGTGTTCAATTCGACCGACTTGATTCAGATCTTCCGCTATGGCCAATACGAAGACGACATCCCCAATAACTCGGGGTGGGCTCAAGGCGATTTCGATTGTGATGGAGACTTCACCACCGGTGATCTGGTCAAAGCCATGCAGTCGGGGGCTTACTCTCCCACGTCGCTGCCTGCTCCGGCTCGTTCCGCAGATCTGCTGGGCGCCGTATTGGACAGCATTGATGACGATGACTTGGACGACTGGTTCGGCTTGAACTAGTCGCAGGTCGAAATGATCGAAATGAGCCGATCGGTGAATTAACTTTCACCGATCGGTTTTTGGAGTGCGATCGCGCAGCTATCGCTTTCCGCTAAACGCGAACTGTCGTCGCGGCCAGCATCCAACAGACGTTTTGCAGCGATGCGAATTCGAACCGCGCCTTGTTTTGCGAATACTCATTGCTGGATTCTGCCGCAAAGTCGACTTCGCGAACTTTGCCACTCGAACCGACGTTGGCGCACTGCGGCGAACGAAGCATGCCGCGGCAGTTCGCTGCGGCGGCGCATCACTTAACGACTGCCCAAATCGCTTTCAAATACTCGGTTTCCAGGCAGTTGCCAAGTACCGCGTGATCAGGAGCGGCACCCGTCTTCGCCAGAATCTGAATGTCTCTGCCGACGCCATTTGCTGTTTCGACGCGTCGAGATGCAGCGACGACAAGCTTAGTAAACTCCTGATCGGGCAACAGGCCTGCACACGAGCAGGTTAGCAGCACTCCGCCCGGCGCCACCAATTGCATGGCAAGACAATTCAAGGCAAAGTGCTTGCGCGTGCCTTCTTCAATTTCGGCACGCGTGCGGATGAGCTTCGGTGGATCGAGGATGACCACGTCGTATAGGCGGCCCTGATTGATCATCTCGCGCATGTACGCGAACGCATCCGCCTGGACGAACTTGACACGTACCTGGTTGAGATTCGCGTTCTCTCGCGCGAGGGCCAGCGGCACGTGATCCAAGTCGACGCCGGTCACCTGATCGGCGTTGCCCAACTTGGCCGCCTGCACGGCGAAACCGCCCGTGTAGCAGCATAGATCCAGCACTCGCTTACCCGCGCAGAAATCCGCCAGTCGTTTGCGATTGTCGCGCTGGTCGCAGAAAAACCCCGTTTTGTGGCCCCCTTCGAATCGAACTCGGAACCGTGTGCCGTGCTCGTGAATTACGACCTGACCTGGCAAGTTTTCAGATCGGACGACGGGCGGATCGGCTCCTTCTTGGCTGACAAATTGGGGGCTGGCTTGAATCAGATAGTGCTTGGTGTTTGTGAGCGGTGCCAGACGTTGCAATATCGCTTGGGCGCGTTGGTACATGCCTAAGCTGAAGACCTCGGCGGACAAGACGTCGTCGAATTGATCGATGACCATTCCCGACAAGCCGTCGGTTTCGCCGTGCACCAAGCGGCAGGCGTTGGATTGCTCGGGCAATTTCAGCAGGTCATAACGGAGCGAAACCGCGCGACCGAGTCGCTCGTCCCACATGACGTCGGTAGGCAGCTCGGGGCCGTGCCAAAGCATTCTGACCGCGATTTCGCTACGTGGATTGTAGAGGCCATAGCCGGACAGTTCCCCGTCGGCGTTGTACACCGCGACGAAATCGCCTGGCTGTGCGCGTTCCGCCCGATCAACTCGCTTGCGATAGAGGAGCGGATGGAGAATCTTCGATTTGACGTAAACCGCCGGAATCGTGCCGGCCGCATCGACCGTTAGCGGCCGCTGTGTAACCTTGGTGAGTCGCGCTGGCCCGGTCCCGGAATCTCGGTCTTTGCGTCGATCCTGACGTGGACCGCGATACTTGCTGTGATGACGTGGTTTTCCATAGTTCATCGATGCATGGTAATCCGGGGGCTTCACGCTGAGAAGGGAGTTGCGGTCGACAATTGTTGGCCGGAGGGCCAACGGTCTGACTGATTACGAGAAATGAACTTCACGACGTCGCGAAGCACACGAAGACAATCTTCTTGGTTGGCGATTGTGCCATGGCGCCCATTCCCAGCACCGTGAGGACCTCGGCTGACGCCCACCTGCGAACTAGGAACCGCCGCTAACGCCTTCGGGTGACCTTGCGCGTATGATAGAAGACTTATGTGGTACGGTGAGCCCTGTAGCCTGCGCATGGTATCCGCTGGGGCGTTGCCCGCACGCTCCTGTTAACGCACCGAAACGAACGAAAGACATCAGTTGCCGATGTTTCCGATACATGACAACATTCCGTCGCGGACGACGCCCTTCGTCAACTACTCGATGATCGCGGTGTGCGCGCTCGTGTTCCTCTGGCAGTTGGGATCGGAGCAGCGCGGCGTTTCACAAGTGGAACGCTACGGGATGATTCCCGCCCGTGTGTTGCAACCCGAACGCGAAGTCGTGATTCGGGAGCCGGTCGTCGTGGTGACTCGTTTTGGACCGCAGCAGGAGTACGTCAAGCGGCTGGCCGCGCCCTCAGCCGTGCCGCCGATTCTGACATTGCTGACGTGCGTCTTCTTGCACGGGAGTTGGATGCACTTCCTGGGAAACGTCTGGTTCTTGCACATCTTCGGTGACAACGTCGAGGACCGGCTAGGGCACGTCGGTTATTTAATCTTCTACTTGGGCAGCGGTATCGCGGCCAGCGTGGCGCATCTGCTGACAAATCAGGGGTCAGATATTCCCACCATTGGCGCGAGTGGTGCGATCGCCGGAGTGATGGGCGCGTACATGTGTATGTACCCCCGCGCGACCGTGTTGAGTGTGGTTCCGATCGTGGTTTTTCTGTGGACGATCGTGCTACCCGCCCCGATTTTCCTCGGCATTTGGTTCGCGTTACAGTTCTTCCAGGGCGTCGCCTCCGTTACGAACGGTCCTGCCGGCGGCGTCGCCTGGTGGGCTCATATCGGTGGCTTTGTCGTCGGCTTCGTCGTTGCCAAGGCTCTCGACATCATGCATCAACTCAATCCACCTGTGCAGCAGCGCCGCATCCCCGTCGATT
>JAGQPK010001099.1 GCA_020426755.1 Planctomycetales bacterium | reverse complement strand
ACCGTCACATCCAAGTCGGGATATTCGACGCCGGCAATTTCACTGGCCGAATACACCGAAGCGCCCGCTTCGCTGACGACGACCTTTGTTATCTTGAGTCCGCGTTCGCGCATCCATTGCGCGACAAACTGATCCGTTTCGCGTGACGCGGTACCGTTGCCGATCGCAATCAGTTCGACGTGATATTTCTGCACTAGCTTGTCGAGCACCGCGGCAGCACCCGCCGTGTCGCTACGGGGTGCCGTGGGATAGATCGTGGTGTTCTCCAAAAACCTACCGGTTCCATCAACGACGGCGACTTTGCAGCCGGTGCGGAATCCTGGGTCGATCCCCAGCGTAACCTGAGGACCCGCCGGTGGCGCCAGCAGCAACTCACGTAGATTCTTGGCGAAGACCGCAATCGCTTCGTCGTCTGCCTGCTCTTTCAATTGATTGAGCACGTGAGAAGTTATCGCTGGCACCAACAATCGCTGATATGCGTCTTCTACGGTCGCCAAGAGTTCGCGACGAAACTCAAAGCGGTCTTGAAACACCAAGCGACGCTTCAACTGTGCCAACAACTCGTCATCGGGCAATTCGAGACCAACCTTCAACACACCTTCGGATTCACCGCGTTGCATCGCGAGAAAGCGGTGAGAAGGCACGCGACGGAGCGGTTCCCGATGATCGAAGTACGCGGCAAACTTACTTTCCTCGTCCCGTTTGCCGCGTTTCACTTGCGACACGATCATCCCGTGCCCGGCTTCTTTCCAGAGAAACTGTCGCGTGTCAGCCTGTTCAGACCAGACTTCCGCAACGATGTCGCAAGCTCCTTGCAGGGCCGCCTCCTGATCCGGCACGTCGCGACTGGGATCGACAAAGTCTCGCAGCACGTCACTCTTCGGCCGACCGAGCGGTTGCTGTTTTAAGAGCAGTTCGGCCAGCGGCTCCAGGCCACGTTCGCGCGCGACCATGGCCCGTGTACGCCGTTTGGGTTTGTAGGGCAGATAGAGCTCTTCCAGCGCATGCTTGTCGTTACAGCGTTCGATTTGAGCGCGCAGCGCCGGCGTCAGCGCCCCCTGTTGCTCAATCGATTTAAGAATTGTGGCCTTCCGCTGAAACAACTCGGTCGCCCGTTGAAAATCGTCTTCAATCGCCCGCAGAGCCACTTCATCGAGCCCCTTGGTGGCTTCCTTCCGATAGCGTGCAATAAAGGGAATCGTGTTGCCCGCGTTCAGAAGTTCGATTGCGGCTTGCACTTGCGTCTTCTGAAGCTGTCGTTCCCGAGCGATCTCGTCAGCAATTCGCTGAGCGTCCAATTCGGTTGCTTGCGTCTCGTCCGTCACCTGGTTACTCCTGCAAACCCGCTGCGTGTCGCGGCGGGCGGCCGCGGGACACACATGATTCGTCCAAACTTCGAAACACGATTCTGGCCTGAAAGCGTCGCCAGACAACCGCAAATTGCCTAAACTGAGTAGCATTAGTTGCGAGCGTTCGCCAAGTGGCTGCTCGCGGTTCAGGCTTCATTCGTTAGGTTTAGCCCGTGGTCTCATCGCTTCACGATCTTATCCAAGTTGCACGTCGCTCACTATCCGGGCTGCGGATGGTTCAGCTCACGTCATTCGCTCGCATCGCTTGCCCACTGGTATGCGGCACGCTGGTATGCGGCACGCTATTCATCGGCTCGGCCCACGCGGAGCTCAATTCGGCTCAGAAGCGTCTGGTGTCGCAGGTCACGTCGCAAATAAATGCGGCGGCCAAAGCGTACCGTGACAAGGATTATCGTGAGGCGCGCATGCAGCTTGGTCAAGCGCGCCGTATCTACGATCGTGCCATCACACAGGCGGATGCCGAGATGCTCGCCGCCCTGAAACCGCAATACTCGCGGCTGAAGCAGGCGCAAGAGTTGCTGAAGGCACAAGGCCTGCCGCTTGCGGCACTGCCCGACTTCCCGACCGCGCCCTTGGTGACCGCGCAGCCTGAGAAGCCCACGCCAGCCAAGCAGCGTGCCACCCGCGATACCGGCGAGATCAGCTTTGTCGACGATATCGCC
>JAGQPK010001098.1 GCA_020426755.1 Planctomycetales bacterium | reverse complement strand
CGCGTTACGGCGAACTCTGATAGTCCTCACGAAGTAGTTCGCCGAAAGGCGCCAGCCGCGGTTCTCGATGGGATAGCACGACTATGGCAGGGCAAACGGATACTAGCGCGTCGCGGCGAACGGTGATTCGTCTACTGCCGCACCTCGTCCGAGCTGTTCTCCGAAACCGCGATGCGTGGATCGCCTGGCGTCACACGCCCCACGCTAATCCCGATCCAGCCGTCTCGCACTTCGAACTGAGTAACGCCCAAGTTCTGGAGATGTGGGTTGCTCTTCGCGCGATCGTGGAGAATGTTAAGCCGATGGTTGCGGGCCAGTACCTTGGTGAAGATGCCTCGCAACGCGACTTGATCGCGAAAGCCGATCCGCTCGCTGATCAGTTCGATCCCGCCTTCGCGTTCCAGATTGACATGCATCTGGCCGATGTCGGCGCGATAACGGCCGCGAACAACAAAGTTCCGCCATGTACGTCGCGGCGTAACTAACTCGGCGATGCGCACAACGATCACGACGTGATCATCAGAGAACTCAACTTGAATCGGTCGGTCGCTGGCCAAGCGGACGGCGACTCCCGCGGGAATCTCGTCGTGCAAATCAGCGCGATCAAGCTGCAACTTGGTCGCCAGTTCGTCGACCAACTGTTCAAGTTCAACGCGTTCGTCTTCCAAGTCCAACTGTTCCAGCAGATTATTGGCGGCCGACTCGTGCAACTGAACGCTCAATACGTTGCCCGCCAACGCTCGCGGACGTGGCGTGTAGGCCGCTAATTGCTCCTCGGATGCCAAGCGAAATCGCATCGCCAAGCGATCCTTGGTCGTCTTCATCTCGATCGCCTTCGGATCGAGTTGCAACGTACGCAGCGGTTCGACAAGCGTCTGCTCCATCTTGTTCTCGGCGCCTGTCAGTCGCTGATGAATTGATTTATCGAGTTGTGCGGTCGCCTGCTGGCGTACACGTTTCTGCGTTTCCGCCCGTACACGACTGCGTTGCGAGTGATGTTCGTCGCGTGCCATCTGTCGAATCACCCAACCTAGAATCGGGATCTGGTCGAAGTCAGAACGCACTTCCATCAACTTGGATTCGCCCTGCGATTGTGCAGTCGCATGCGTTACATAAATGCCTTCGCTCGAGACAATCAGATCCTTGTCGGCCTGAAACTCCGATTGATCGCGACTCCACAACCGCACGGGACCTTTCCTCGATACCGTGCGACTGTTGGTATGGCCGTCGGCATGAATCCGCAAGTGCAATCGCTGCGAATCTTCTAGCAACTGCACTCGCAGGTCCGTCCGCGTCTCGTTGTCGCCAACCACCTTCGCCCCCAAGATCGTATCGCGAATCTCTTGCCGCATTGGTTGCAACGTCGGCATCAGATCGTTGAGCAACTGACCGGACAATGTCAGTCGCACGTTTGCATTTCGATAGTGCGTATTGATCATGCGGGCCAACACCTCGGCACTCGGCTGACGCGAATACGCTAGTGCCTCGAGCTGATCTATCAATTCACGAGCGACCAGGTCCGAGTGAGCTTGCTCAAACTGTTCAACCGTTTTCAAGAGGTAAGGAATCTCGATCGGCTGCTCGGCCCATTGTGTAAGGTAACGCTGCAGATCTTGAATCGCTCGATCATTGACTACGGCCCGCTGTTCCGCAGTCAACTCAGGATCGGCTAAGCGTTCCAGCACCGTCCGCGCTGCCTGGCGGCGCACAGAAGCATCCGTCACCCAACTTTCCGTTGCCACCGTCGTCAATCGCGGCAGCATCAGGTAGTTGCGCCACGCTTCGGCATGCGAGTGGGTTGCGATACGTCGCTCCACATCTTGCAGTACCGGCAGCAGGTCGGCCACATTGAGTTCTGCCGGCGCCGCTACTTGTTCTGTTGCCAAACGACTGGCTGGCACCCACACAGCACATCGGCGTTCGATCGCATAGCCGATGGAACGCATCGCCACGCGTTGTCCATCGTTGTCGGCGAACTGCTCCAGACTTGCGGCTTGCCCGGCCAACGCGCGTAGTTGCTCGATGTAGCTCGCC
>JAGQPK010001097.1 GCA_020426755.1 Planctomycetales bacterium | reverse complement strand
CAATATTGAAGATCGCTGGAATCGTGGCTGCTTTGGGCGAGACTACGAAGATTGCGACGACTGGCAAACCAAGCAGCATTGGAATACGAACGCAGGCTTGGGCCGGCAGAAAATCTTTGAGGTGCGCCGGATCCACAACGACCTGACGTTTATCGACGAGTTCCTGACGCTCGACTTTTGTCGTGAGCACAAGTTGTTCTCATTCGGCTTTAATCAAGACTCAGGGTACTACGAAATTGAAAGCCGTGAATTCGACAAGGTGAAGCAGCAGTTGCTGTTCAGCCTGACGAACTTGGGACGTCCGCTCATTTACGTGGTCGACGGCAATTATGGCAATCGCGGCGAATTGCTGCTGCAGCACCGCTTTACCGGGCCCGAATTGAAGCTGGATTACGCCTGGGCCACACTCGAAAATCTATTTCGCCTGTGGAAACGGCCGGTGCACTTGGAAACGATGTTGGAAGAGAAAGTGAAGCTCCTATCATTCGATGGACAGGAACGGAAGAGTTGAATATCGAATATCGAATGTTGAATATCGAATGTTGAATGTTGAATGTTGAATGTTGAAGTGACATTGTGGTAACGAGGCGGACGGTCGGATTCTTCAATCGGCGAGCGTTCGGGAGAGGTATCATGAACATCGCTCATCAGCTAAGGACTCAGTACGCCCAGTTGGCACAATCTGGCGCGGTCACGCCGGCTCAAGTGCAAATTGTCGAAGGAGGCGTCACGCTCACGCTTTGCCTGAGTGGCGTGCAGCCGTTGGCGTGTGAATTGCATTCGATCGAAGTAAATGGGCCTCGCTACGCTCAGGCGGATGCGGACGAATTGTCGCGGCTTGGACAACAGCTTGCGGATCATCTGCGGTATTTGCTCGAACCGTTGCAGGTACATGAAGTGGATCGTGAATTGGATGTTGTGCAATTACGCAGTTATCCGCCCCGCCGCGATCAGCAGACGGTGCGTTATTTCGAAGCAACGCTGGCCCGCGGCGGCGTCATGTTGGCTCGCTATGAAAAGCAACCACAGGCAAGTCGCGAACAAATCCCTGCGGTGGTGACGACCGAGGTGCTGGAACTGCTGTGTGACGATCTAGCGCGGCTCTCCGCGTAGCCCTTGCGGCCCAACTGGGATCTGGGCAGAATGGCGGGTTGATCTGGCATGAATCAGCCAGCATAAATCTGTCATGGGCACGTCGTAGAAGGGCACCACTTTCATGAATCACGGACGTCCACCCGGTCCACCTG
The DNA here is from genome assembly GCA_020426755.1 of Planctomycetales bacterium. Classification (GTDB taxonomy): domain Bacteria; phylum Planctomycetota; class Planctomycetia; order Pirellulales; family Pirellulaceae; genus JAGQPK01. The sequence goes on along the minus strand of JAGQPK010001097.1, from coordinate 791 downwards.
CCGTCGCTATCGAACCGTCGCTGACACCAGATGAAGGGTGGCACTGCAGTCATCTTTATTATCGCCTGGATCGCGGTGCCTGGGCGAAGCTCTCACCCGAACAGAAGTCTGCCGGTCGCCAGCGGTTTGTCGAAGTGCTGGACCCGGCGGGGCCGCAAGCACCCGAACGGCTGCAAACCTCGATCGTCAGCGGCCACAAGGCAGACTTCGGCATCATGATGATGGATCCGAGCCCGCTAAAGATTGATGCAGTCCATCAGGCATTGATGTCGAGTGACATTGGCTTGGCACTCATACCAACCTACTCGTTCGTGTCGATTAGTGAAATCTCTGAATACGTGCCCAGTGTGGAGCAATATGCCGCGCGGTTAGAGGGCGAAGGTGAGCAGCCTGGTAGCGAAAGTTACGAGGCGAAGGTGAATGCTTATCGGCGGCGCGAACCGATCATGCGACGTCAACGCCTGACCCCGGATTTCCCACAATGGCCGGCCATGTGCTTCTATCCCATGAATAAGAAACGCAAGGTGGGTGAGAACTGGTTCACCTTGCCGTTTGACGAGCGCAACCGCATGATGAATGAACATGCTAAGAGCGGCATGGCGTTCGCCGGCAAGGTATCGCAGCTAATTACGGTCGGCGTCGGCGTCGAAGATTGGGAGTGGGGTGTCACGCTCTGGCCCGGCAACCCTCAGTTTCTGACAGAGATCGTCTACAAGATGCGATTCGACGAGGCCAGCGCTCGGTATGCCGAGTTCGGCCCGTTCTACACCAGCTATCCGATGTCGCCCACC
>JAGQPK010001096.1 GCA_020426755.1 Planctomycetales bacterium | reverse complement strand
CGGCAGCAAACAACAACCATACGAATCGAATTCTGAGCCCATTCACGGCAAAGTCCGCCTCCATCGCCAAACACAACACTTGCTCGAACGATGACCGAAATGAATGTTGAATATCGAACTCTGAATTCAGAGACGCAACGACCCGATTCCAATTGCAACGTTGCATTCCGAAGCTGGACGTACGGCCCAGGTTTACTCATCGATCGTTCGTCACAGAAATCCACCCCGCCGCAGAATGCCTTGCGTCCCTGCGTCTTCGCGACTCTGCGATCTGATTTTTGACGCAGAGTCGCAATGACGCTGAGCCCCCACGGCCAACGTCATTCCAGAAAAGGATTACCAACATTCAACATTCAACATTCAACATTCAACATTCGATATTCGATATTCGATATTCATTCCCCGCTCCCTGGCTGCGGCACAATCCATACGTCGCGTTCCTGTTTATCGACCGACGCTCCGGCGATGAGTGGACACAACATGCCGGGGATGACGTCGACGGCGAAGATCTCCTCGACGCCCGACAAGAACTGAAAAACGGCCACCGTTTGGCCGGAGACAAGATCGACGACTCCGATGCCGCAGCGCAGATTGGCTCGGTCCTCGGCGATCGGCACACCGCCAAACACCGAGGTCTCGCGAATTTTCGAAATCCCTACGAAGGCGAACTGCCCCGCGAATGCCAACCCGCGTGTGTAGCCCGGCATCGTTTCGACGGACTCGTATCGCCCGGCGGCGCGATCTACTTTGCCAATCGAGCCGTATCCCGAATTCAAGACCCACAGGTCATCCCCGCGCAAACGGGGAGAATGAGGCATACACAACCCGCGCACGACGACTTCATTCGTATCCACGTCTAGCACGCAGCCCGTCGTTGCTTTATTCGGTCGCCAACCACCCGCCTCATCGGCCTCGGCCATTACCGTGACAAACTTCGGTCGACCGTCCTGCATCGCCAAGCCATTTAAGTGACAGCGATCTTCGTCAATCAACTGGCTAACGAATCGCGGGCGCCATCGCGGCACAAAGCTGTACGCCTCGTGCAGCGTGCAGAGGCAGGAGAAGAGTGTGTTGACTACCCACAGTCCATCGCGACCGAATGCCAAATCGTGACCGTGAATTGCGCCCGTGTAGAAACTGGTTCTGGGCACAAAACAGCCGTCATACATTCCATGTGGTTCGACATGTGGAGCGGTTTCATGAGCGGCGCGGAGAAAGTGAATCTGCCGACGCGTGCCGATGGCGATTCGATCCGAGCCCACCGCGACTCCCATCGGCTGTTCAAAACTCAAGAACGAAATCTGCAGCTTGCCGTCATGAACTCCCAGAACGAGCAACTTGCCGGCCTGATACGTCGTTACCACGATGGTAGCGCGCAGGTGAGCAAGAATATCGGCCAGGCGCGGAGTGTACTCGTAGCGTACTTCGCGCCACTGCGCTTCGTGTACTGCGCCGTTCTCAGATTCAGGTTCGGACATAGCTTTCTCAGCCAAGATCAATTCAAGTAACGCCAAATTCCTACGTAGGGCCGTGTCGCCATCTATTCGCGTGGAATGACCGGCAACACGATGTGGGAAGCACGCTCGGCGTCGTGATAGATCGCTTGCTCGGCTGACGTCAGCTTGTCACTAGCGCCGAACGCTTCGCCAGTATTCGGATTGCGATCGAACCGCGGAAAGTTGCTACTGGAGATCTCGACACGAACACGATGGCCAGGCAGAAACACGTTGCTCGTCACCCACAGATCGATGTCATACCGCTGGCATACGCCGGGTTCAACGAGAGTAATCTGCGCGGGATCGCGATAGCGAGCGCGAATGATCCCGTCACACAGATTGTATGCCTTGCCATCAGGATGCACGTCGACCAATTTGGCCGTAAAATCGGTATCGGTAGCGGAGGTGGCGGCGTACAGGACCACTTTAATGGGGCCCGTTACTTCGAGCGACTGTGCGAGCGGTTCGCTGGTGTAGACCAACACATCTTGTCGCGATTCAACTTCCGCCTGATCGTACGGACCGATCGTTGTGCCAACGAGATTG
>JAGQPK010001095.1 GCA_020426755.1 Planctomycetales bacterium | reverse complement strand
TCGCGATCTTCTTCGTCCGCTGCCCAGAACGTTTCCTTGGCGATGTCCATGCGGTAAAGCGGCGGGACAGCGATGTAGATGCGACCGTCCGCAATCAAGGGAGCCATGTGCCGATAAAAGAAAGTGAGTAGCAACGTTGTGATGTGGTGTCCGTCCGAATCGGCATCAGCCAACAAGATGACGCGATCGTAACGCAGGCGTGCTAGATCAAAGGTACTGCCAATGCCACAGCCTAGTGCCGTGACGAGATCCTGCAGCTCTTTGTTTTCCATTACCTTCTTGAGCGACGCAGCTTCCGTATTCAACACCTTGCCCCGCAATGGCAGGATCGCTTGAAAGTTGCGATCGCGACCTTGCTTGGCACTGCCACCTGCCGAATCGCCTTCGACGATAAACAACTCGGAGTTGCCGCGGCCGCTGGCCAAGCAGTCGCTCAGTTTGCCCGGCAGCATCGTGCCTTTGCCAGCGCCCGTTTTGCGCGACACGGCTTCCGATGCCGCGCGCGATGCGGCGCGCGCTCGCGCAGCCGCGATGATCCGTGCCACAATCGATTCGGCGATTGTGCGATTGCTGTTCATCCACTGTTCAAGCACTGGCCGCACCATACCGTCTACAGTGCTTTGGAGTTCGGGATTATTCAGACGGTCTTTCGTTTGGCCTTGAAACTGTGGATCAGCGATGAAGACGGAGACGATACCGACCAGGCCTTCGCGGATATCTTCGGGGGAGAGCTTGACGCCACGCGGCAGTAGGTTGTGCGTCTCGATGTAGTTGCGTACCGCCTTGTTCAAACCGCTGCGAAATCCGTTTTCGTGAGTGCCGCCCGAACCGGTTGGAATGCCGTTGACGTACGAGCGGACGTGCTCGTCAGTCGATTCGGTCCATTGCATCGCCAACTCGACGCGTTCATCGTTGCTCTTGCTAAGTACGAACGGAGTTTCGTGGATTGGCCGCGCGTTACGTTGCACGAGCACTTTGCCCAAGTAGTCGACGATGCCTTGTTCGTGATGGAAAGTTTCCTTTTTGCCAGACACTTCATCATCGAACACGACCTTGACACCGCGATGTAGGAAGCTGGTGACTTCCAAACGTTGTCGAATCGTATCAGCTTCGAATTCGGTCTTGGGGAAGATCGTAGGGTCGGGAGTAAAAGTAATCGTCGTACCCGATCCGCGCACCGCGCCCTTCGCTTTTTGCAGCGGGCCGAGCGGCTTGCCTTTGGAGAACTCCATGCGATACTGAGCACCATCGCGACGTACGACCGCGATGAGACTTTTCGACAGGGCGTTAACGACGGACGCACCGACACCGTGCAAACCACCGGCCGTCTTGTAATTCTTGCCTTCGAATTTGCCGCCGGCGTGCAGTACTGTCAGTACCATTTCTAACGCCGGCTTCTTCGTTTTGGGATGCTTGTCCACAGGAATGCCACGCCCGTTGTCGCTGACGCTGACAGTGTGTCCGTCCTTGTGGAGCGTAACCAGGATCTCCGTCGCGTGACCGTTCATTGCTTCGTCGACGGAGTTGTCGAGAATTTCCCAGACCAAGTGATGGAGCCCGGTGGAGCTCACACCGCCGATGTACATGCCCGGGCGCTTGCGAACCGGTTCGAGACCCTCCAGGGCCACAATGTCCGAAGCGGTATAGCTGGTTTTTGCAGACGCGGTGCTCATCAACGAGATTCCAGTCAGTTCAATTAGTTCGTGCGGTCGTCAGGATATCCTGATTGCTTCACCTAACAACTATTCGCCATTGAGGGGCTGTGGTGCTTCGAGCGGCGGCGCCACGATTTTGGCAATCTTGCCGTTCTTCTGAATCTCGACCCCGCGGCCTCCTCGCGCGGTCACGCGATACTTGACCGTCGAAATCGTTTTCTTAGCACCGCGATTTGTCTCAACCGTCAGCAAGTCGCGATCCCCTACAGAAGTCTTAAAGCCCAACAAGCGATCGTTCTTAGCGAGCTTGATTAGCGTGACGCCTTTGCCGGGGCCGGACAAGTAGTTGACTTCGCTGGCCGAGCAAACCATGGCGCGACACGCCTC
>JAGQPK010001094.1 GCA_020426755.1 Planctomycetales bacterium | reverse complement strand
GAAACTAAACTGAGTGCCATTGTACTAGCGCCTTTCGGCGAACTACAGCGCGCGGTTTTTCTGCATCTGCTGACAGATTAACGACATTGTCGTCGGTTCGTGGTGATGGTTGCCAAGAAAATGGCGGAATACTTGCCGCGTCGAGCTACTCTCGTCGCCTATCTCGCATTCAGCGGCGGTGGCGTTTGAGCTGGCACCGGCTTAGACCTGATTCGCGGTGTGGCCTTGGCGGCTGCTTCGGCAGCCTCTGGACTAGAGCGAAAACTTTGGTCCAGTTGTGTTAGCAGCCTGTCGATCTGCTGATGTACTTCAAAGGACTGTGTGACCACGAGTGTTAAACCGATGGCGTCAATCGCGCCTTTGCGACCCGTATCGCTCCACGAAGCTGGTTGGATCTGCTTGGTAATCAAATCCTCCAGTGCGTCACCCGTGATAGGCCATTTGGCCGGCAGCGTGTAGACGCGAGTCGTCACATCATCATTCGCGAAGTCGGGTGTTGTGACGAGCAGTGTTTCATCCGTGACCGTGTAGGTCAAGCCGAGGTCGCGCAACATCAGCCTCAGCGCACTAGCGAGCGTTTTTCTTTTCAATTGAATATTGACGGATTGATCGCTCGTAACGCCCACTTGATCAAGGTGAATCTGATCGATCTTGATTTCGATATCATGCAGTTCCTCAAGTCTGGTTACAACTTCCGATAAAGATTCGTCAAACGCTTCAATTTCCGTCGGCTCTTGCAGTTTATCGATGATTTGCTGAGTCGCGGGATCCATCGTCGTGAAGCGTATGGGTTGTGATTGCGTTGTTGGCGAGCTCAGCGCATCACGCGCGGTTGCGGTTGTTAACGATAATCGCGTCTCAATTTGTTCCGCGGCTTGATCCGTCGGCAGTGTTGCCTCAATGCGTTGCTCATCACCGATCGCAAAGGGATCTTCCGACTGAGCGTGACCGGTCTGCAGTAATTGCGGACCAAGAATTATCCCGACGGCGACCGAGCAGATGCTGGCTGCGACGGCATAGCGACTTAGTTGTGTGCGCACCATGTGAGTTACCTCTTCTTTGATTAGCGTTTCGAGTGCCTGTTCCGAATCTCTCATACCCGACGACGTATTGCCCTGGCAAGCGTCGACGGTTACTTGCACCAGACGATCAGCAAGTGCAATATCCTGCGCGTCAACGCTGGCCGCTTGCTCCACCACCGCAAGCATGGACGATAGCATTAAGCCTCGTCGCACAAGTTTCGCGCGGAGCCGTGTCTTGGCCCGTTTGAGCCGCCCCTCGACGGCCATCTCCGTCAATGCGAGATGGTCCGCCACCTCACGATTTGTTTTGCCTGACAAGTAACGCAACACGAGTGGCTCGCGCAAGGTCGTAGGTAGCGAGGCGATTGCTTCATGAGTGGCCAGACGCTGGTCGTCGTCCGACAACAGTTCGAATGCCGACGGGGTCTGGTCAACGAGCGGCTCGGACGTGAGGCTTCGTTGTTTGGCCCGTCGCTGTCGAATCCGCAAAGCCACTCGGTATGCGACCCCATACAGCCAGCTACTCAGCGCCTGCGGACGATGAATTCGTTCCGCTCGCCGCAACAACAGTAGGAACGTGGTCTGGTAGGCATCATCTGCCTCGTCCGTGGCGCCCAGCACCTGGCGACAGGCAGCACAGACCACGGCATGATGCCGCCTGACAATCGCTGCGAGTGCCTGACTGTCCTGGCGACGGCGAAAGCGATCCAGCAGCGCGGCGTCTGTCAGTCCCGCGTAATCACTCATTGACGTGCCTCGATCCATATTCCAAGCCTGCTTCAAATCGCCGCATGCCACAGCAAAATACGGCTAATTCCATTTCGCAAGTAGGCTTCGCCGTTGTTGGTATCCAGCGATTAGTGCATTCAGTGTAAAGCAGCGGGCGCGAAAAAATCAAAAAAACGGAAATGGGTTGAATAGACGCATGTTCAATAGCGTGCGAGTCATGGTTTTACGAGCACGAGCACGAGCACGAGCACGAGCACGAGCACGAGCACGAGCACGAGCACGAGCACGAGCACGAGCACGAG
>JAGQPK010001093.1 GCA_020426755.1 Planctomycetales bacterium | reverse complement strand
ATTGGTGCAGTTGGACCGGGCGCTCCCATCAGTGACATGGCGTCCGATCAGCCCAGGTAACGAAAGGCCATTACCATGAGCGCCGTTTACAAACATCTGCTTGTTCCTGTTGACTTCACCGATTCGAATCAAGCGGCCTTGGAAGTCACTGCGCAGCTTGCCCGACCGGATGAAAGCGAAGTCACGCTGATTCATGTGATTGAAACAATCGACTATGTGGCCGACGAAGAGATCGAGCAGTTCTACAGGATGTTGACGCAACGTGCCAAAGTCAAATTGGATCAGATGGCCGAACGGTTCCGCACCGCGAACGTTAAAGTCCAAGGAAAGGTGATCATGGGCAAGCGGGCGCGTGGCGTCGTCACCTACGTGATGCAGAACGATGTCGACTTGGTCGTACTAAGCTCACGCAGATTGAATTTGTCTGAACAGCCGAAGGTCGTGGGAACGCTCAGTCATCAGGTCTCGCAGCTCTGTCCGTGTGACGTACTGCTGGTAAAATCGTAGTGCCGGGCGTTCAGTTGGACGCGCTCAGCCGGTTGAGCATTCAGACTCGAGGGAGTACGTAATGGCGCTACAAGCGATCCAGGAAACAATAGCCAAGCTGCGCAAAGCACTTGATGAAGCCAACGACCTGCAACCTGAGACACGCACGAGCATGCAGGCCGAGCTGGATCGCTTGGAAGTCCTACTCAGCAACGACAAGCTCCCCGCTGACGAATTGCAGTCGGCTGGCAGCCAATTGCAACAATTGCTGCTGACCTTCGAGACCAAGCATCCTCAAGTCACTGGCCTCATCGCCGGCTTGGCCGAAAGCCTAGCAAACTTAGGCATCTGACCGACCGATCAGACAGATCAGACGGATCCATCTGACACCTCGCCGGTACACCAAATCAACGGCCTTAACCCTTGACGCGATTCATGAACACCGCTACTGTACTAGCTACCTAGCACAGGAGAACACACGATGTTCATCCAGATCGAACCGGCCAATGGTTTGGCGATCTACGACCAAGTGGTTCGTCAATTCAAATTTGCAGTTGCGGACACGTCTCTGCGGCCCGGCGAGCGAGTGCCGTCTGTCCGCGATTTGGCGAAACAGCTCGCAATCAACCCGAACACCGTCGCCCGCGCCTACAGGCAACTCCAAGACGACGGGGTGCTGGAAACGATCCGCGGGTTGGGTCTGCAGGTCACCAGTCAAGCGTTGGACCATTGTCGCGCGGAGCGTGTGCAACTTATCCAGCAGCGGCTGCGCAACGCACTCGGCGAAGCGTTGCAAAGCGGACTGACCGGCCAGGAAATCCAGCAACTGGTCAGCGCCGAACTGACGTCTCTCGAATCCGTCTCATCTCAATCGGAGCGCCAATCATGAGTCTTGATCCCGTCATTCGCTTTGACCGAGTTAGCAAGCGTTACGGCAAACAGCAGGCGCTTGATGGCGTCACCTTCGAAGTACCACCCGGAGTTGTATTCGCCATGTTGGGCGAAAACGGCGCCGGCAAGTCTTCGACGATACGCATCCTGTTGGGGTTAACGGAACCGGACGCGGGAACCACGCGAGTCCTCGGGCTCAGCAGTCAGCGTGAAGGTGTGCAGGTCCGCGTTTCCGTGGGATACGTCGCGGAACGGCCGGCGCTGGATGAATGGATGCGCGTCGGTGAGCTTGGCTGGTTCGTCAGCGGGTTCTACGCTTCCGACAAATTTCAGGAAAACTACCAACAACAGGTTCGTACTTTCGGCGTGCCGCTCGATCGTAAGATCCGCGAACTTTCGAAGGGCATGCGCAGCAAAGTCGCGCTGGCCTTGGCGCTCGCATCTGAGCCACGATTGTTGATTCTCGACGAACCCACGTCGGGACTCGACACGATGGTCCGCCGCGAGTTTCTCGAGAGCATGGTCGACTTTACCAGCGACGGCAAAACCGTTTTTCTCGCCAGCCATCAGATTCACGAGGTCGAGCGAGTCGCCGACATCGTGGCGATCGTGCGTGCCGGCAAGTTACTCGTATGCGAATCATTGGACACATTGAAAGACAACACAACCGAGGTCAC
>JAGQPK010001092.1 GCA_020426755.1 Planctomycetales bacterium | reverse complement strand
AGCTGGAGCCCATCGGTTTTGGCCAACTGGCCGCGGCAACGCTGATTGTTGCGCCGCGAACTGACATGCCGGTGTCACTGTCTGGTGACGCAATCGCACCCGTGGCAGTCTCGCCGCCGGTTACTGCTGCTGGTGACTCAACCGCCACCACGCTTTCGCAGCTCGATACCGAAGCCATTCGTCCCGGTTCGTATCGGCTCACACGCTGGATCCGGCAGGCATCATCGTCAGCAGCCAGTGAAACGGACGGCGATGGGAGTGAATATTGAATTTTGAATATCGAATATCGAATGTTGACGTCCCACAATCGCCATCGACGCCGTCTGCAGTTGTCCAGCCACGCGTCGTAATCTCCGAAGGTCGCCAGCCCCGGTTTGCGCCACGTTTGGCGTTGACGCCGCATCATCCGCAGTCGTTGATTTTGGGTTTCGGAATGAATAACGAGGTAGCGATGGCGAGTCTGAAACTTCGATATTCAATATTCAAGATTCGATATTCAATATTTACAGTGCCGACTCTGCCAACGCCTCGCCACCGTGCAGTTCAGCGCGCGGGCTTCACCCTGCTCGAAATGATGCTGTCGATGGTGTTAATGGTCGCACTGTTATCGGCAACGTGGTCGCTGCTGGGCATCTTCCGCGATCGCGTAGAACGAGCGCAGACGCAGACGGAACAACGACATGTGACGCGTTCGCTGCAAATCACGTTGGCAGCGGACTTGGAGAATCGGTTTCGTACCACAACAACCGGTGCATCTGTTGCGCTGCCCGTCAGAGAAACCGTTGCTGCCGACGATACGATTGCCGAGACGACTCCGCCTGCAACTGAACTAGAGTCAAGTGGCTCGGAGATCACGCCGCCAAACGCGGCTCGCAGACTGTTGACTGACACTCAGAATGACACACGAGCGTCAGTCGGCGGATTGGAGCAACTTACGGCTGACCCGATCGCGACTGGCATGTGGAAGTCGGCGGACCGCATCTTTCTGGGGACGTCGCAGTCCGTACAGTTCGATGTCTTGTCGCCTGCGATGCCAGGACGTTCGTCGCCGCCGAGCGAACCGCCTAACTTGGAAGACGCGGCGATCCCCGATGTTGTTCGTCGTGTCGTCTACGTCTTTACCGATCCGGCGCTCGCCGTCGCTGACGACCGTGCGCCGGGGCTGCTGCGAGGCGAGTTCACGACGCGTCAGTTGCTGGATTTTGCCATGCGCGGCGCTGAGACAGATGACTTGCTGACTTTCGTGCGACCGACGTTGGAGAAACTTGCTCCCGAAGCCCTAACACCTCCTATAGGTTTCGAACGCCAGACTCCGGCGAGTGAGTCGCTGGGGCAGTTCGAGCAAACGCCCACGTCACCGATGTATGACGGCGACTCGCCGAATGACGCGCAGTCAAACATGAACGCCGACGAGTTCTCGAATGAACCGCCGCCCGACGATCCACAGGGGCTGTTGCAGCAAATCGACTACGCGCCGGAAGTCGCCACGTTCTTGTTACGCTACTACGATGGCAGCTCGTGGGCAACAGAATGGGACTCGCGGCAGCAGCAAGGCAGGTGGCCGGTTGCGGTTGAACTGCGCTTTCAGCTTCAACATGAGCTGCCGCAAGTTGCAGGGGATGCGACGGAGGGACCTGATGGCACAAGTGGCGTGACCGGTGCTGAGAACATGCGTATGTCGCCTGCGGGACTGGCCGGCGGCAACGGTGCTGCCAATCCGCTCGAACCGATGGAAGATGAGCTGCGATCGGCGCAAACGCAACCGCTCAATGATCATCGCTATTTAATTGTGCTCGAGCAACGCGAGTTCGCGCCAACGACAAGCGACGACCAGGAGGCCGAGGATGCATCCTTCGCAGTCGACCGTCGTTAAGGCAATCGCAAGAGCGTGGCGCCGCATGCGGCCGTTGTGTGCGCGAATGCTGCGCTGTCCGTCGCGTCGGGTGACGCGTCGCCCAAACCGAGGAATGGTACTGTTCATCGTAGCGATCGCGATGGCGCTCGTGATGCTGGCAGCGATGGGGTTTACCACGTCGATGCGAATTGATCATCGCA
>JAGQPK010001091.1 GCA_020426755.1 Planctomycetales bacterium | reverse complement strand
CACGAACGATCGTGCCCATCTCAATCGTCAGTTGACGGACTGGCAGTCTAAGCTATCGCAGCTGGACGAGCTGTTGCAGGTCCAAGAACGCGAACTCGCGGATGCTGACACGGCGGTGGCCGCCTGCGAGGCCGCTGTCGCCGCCGCGGAGAGAATGATTCGCTTTGACCTTGAGGAGCGATTTGCCATTGCCGGATTGCAGGGCCTTAGTCCCGAGCAACTTGCGGCGAGCATGATTTCGTCGCTACGACTCATGCCGCGTTTGCAGCAAGAGGCACTGCAGAAATGGACACGCGAGCTGAAGGATCAGAAGCCTGAAGACGTAAGCGATGCGGCTCGTGAAGCACAAGTCGAAACAAACTTGCGGGCGCGGCTTGCGCAGATTGAAAACACGTTTGTGAATCTGTATGGCAACACGCCGGGCAGTCCGCAGGACGTCTTTCAGGCCACGGTCGATCAGGCGTTGCATTTCGACAATGACGGACAGATCAGCAGTTGGTCGTCTCCGGCACGCGGTAGCTTGGCCGAGTCGCTGCTGGCGCGCAAATCCGCTGATGAAGTTATTAACGAGTTGTACTTGAGCCTATTCACTCGCGAGCCTACCGACGACGAGCTGGCGGTCATGAAGTCATTTTGGGAGTCGGACGATAAGAAACGGGAATTGGTCCGCGATATGATCTGGAGCATGTTGGCGTCGGTCGAATTTCGATTCGCTCACTAGGGGAATCTTTGGTCATGAAATGTTCGTATGCCTGCAATTCGGTCGACCATCGTTTGGCGCGTCGACACTTTCTCGGCACACTTGGAGCTGGAATCGGAGCGGCGGCGTTTGGTGCCGGCACCGGTTTCGGACCGTTCGTGCGTCCTGCCATTGCCAACCAATTGTCATCTGATCAAAAACGGGTCATGGTGATATTCCTGGCGGGTGGCTCAAGTCAGCTTGAGTCCTGGGATCCGAAGCCGCGCACGGAAACCGGCGGTCCGTTTCGCGCCATCCCAACGTCGGTGCCCGGCACGCACATCAGCGAGCTGTTACCGAAGACGGCCTTGCAGATGCATCGCATGTCGATCATTCGCAGTGTGAACACGGCGGAGGACGATCATGGCAAGGGCCGCTACAAGATGGAGACAGGACGACCGCAGTCACCGGCTGCCGACTACCCGCACCTGGGGGCCGTGATGGCCAAAGCGGTCTCGCCTTTTGATTCGCCCTTGCCGGGACACATTCACGTCGCCGCGCGGGGTGGCGGTGGGCGTCGCAACGATGCCGCGTATCTGGGACCGCGCTACGCCAGCATTGTTGTTGGTGCTGACGGCGGTGGCTTGCGAAATGGCGAGCGGCCGAAGAATTTGACCGTTGAAGCAGACGAACGACGGCAGGCCTTGCGTCGTTCCGTGAACGATCATTTTCTCAATCGGCGACGTACGGCCGAAATGGACGCTTACACGAACAGCTTCGAACAGGCGCTGCAACTAATGGAGCGGCGCGAGGTGTTCGAGCTGGGAAAAGAGCCGACTTCGCTCGTAGAAAAGTACGGTAATCATGAGCTTGGTCGACAATGCTTGATGGCACGACGTCTGTTGGAGCACGGCATCACCTTCGTCCAAGTCTCGCACTCGAACTACGATACACATTGTGAGAATTTCAATTTCCACTTGGAGCAAATTGGTGAGTTCGATCAGGCTTATTCCGCTTTGATCGACGACTTGGCCGAACGAGGCATGCTGGAATCGACACTCGTTATCGTGATGTCTGAATTCGGTCGCACGCCGCGGATCAATCCGTGGTACGGTCGCGACCATTGGGGCAAGGCGTGGTCGGTCGTCATGGCCGGTTGCGGGATCCAAAACGGTGCGGTGATCGGCAAAACGAATGAGACCGGGATGGAGGTGGCGGATCGCCAAGTCGACCATCGCCATCTGTTCCACACCTACTTGCAAGCCGTTGGTGTCGATTCGACGCAAGATTTTCACGTTGGTGGTCGCGAGATGCCGATGGCCGATCCGTCCGCAGGACCGATTGAGGAGCTGTTGGCATGAGTGACGCAAATGTGTCA